>DVOR01000019.1 GCA_018713405.1 Candidatus Spyradenecus faecavium
GCGGCCTGGCCCTCAACGCCGCCGCCCTCGACACTCGCGTCAAGGCCACCGTCGCCTGCACGATGTACGACATGAGCCGCGTCACCGCCAAAGGCTACTTCGACCAAGCCGACAGCGCCGACGCCCGCCAGACCATACGCGAAGCCCTCTGCGCCCAGCGCACCAAAGACTTCGCCAACGGCGTCTCCGCCCGAGCCGGCGGCGTCGTCGACCCCCTCCCCGAAGACGCCCCTTGGTTCGTCAAGGACTACTACGCCTACTACAAGACCCCGCGCGGCTACCACCCCCGCTCCCTGAACTCCAACGAAGGCTGGAACGTCACCTCCACCCTCTCCGTCCTCAACCAGCCCATCCTCACCTTCGTCGAGGAAATCCGCAACGCCGTCCTCATCGTGCACGGCGACAAGGCCCACTCCTGCTACTTCGGCAAGGACACCTTCAAACGCCTCAAAGGCGACAACAAAGAGCTCCTCCTCATCCCCGGCGCCGTCCACACCGACCTCTACGACAACCTTGCCGTCATTCCCTTCGACAAGATCGAGGCCTTCCTGCGCAAGCACCTCGCCTGCTGACCCTCTCCCAACCAACCCCGGCGGCGGGCATGGCTCATCCATGCCCGCCGTTTTTGTCGACAGACCGGCACTCAGACGAGGAATCAGCCGTAGCCACGCTTCTTAATCAGGGCGAAAGCTTCCTCTGTGGTGCCTTCCTTCTCGGGCACTACTGAAGGAGCCCGAGGCGAAACCCTAAAGGATCCGAAGCGAAACCCTAAGGGGTTCGACCCAAAACCCTAAGGGTTTCGGGAAAAGAGGTGGACTTATTTGGAATGGCGGCGGGAGAGGAGGCGGCGGAGGCGGGCGGCGAGGGAGAGGAAGAGGATGACGAGCGCGGGGTGGCGGGCGGCGAGGGCGAGGAGGCGGCGGCAGGGGGTGCCACGGGGGGCGCGGCGGAGGGCGTCCTGAACCTCGGGGGCCGTGGTGATGACGCGGGCGGCGTCGGCGCGGGACCAATCCGCCGGCAGGGTGCCGGTGGCGGCGACGACAAGGAAGTTGCGGGCGTTCTTGAGGGCCCAAGCGTCGAAGAGCGGGTCGTCGGGGGCCAGGCCGTAGGCCGGTGCGACGGTGCGTCGGAAGGCGATGGCGTTGCGCAGGTCGCGCACGTGGCGCGGGGTCAGGCGGCGGACGGAGGAGCCCGGGTTGACGTCGTAGCGGTAGAGCGGGCGATGGAGGAGGCCCAAGCGGCGGACGCCGCGGAGGAATTGGAGGTTGAGGCAGAGGTCGTCGAACTGGTGAATGGGGAGCGCGGCGAAGTCTGCGAGGGCGGGGGTGTTGCGGTAGAGCTTGTCCCACACGAAGCTGGCGCCGCGGCCTTCGAGAAGGTTCGGCCGGATGTAACGGCGGAAGACGGCGTCACGGTCGGGGAGGACCTCGGGGGGGCGCTCGGGCACGCCGACGCGTTCGCACTCGGCGACGTCGAGGTCGTTGTCCTGGGCGAAGGCGAGGAGCTCGGCGTAGAGCGTGGGCTCGGCGGTGTCGTCGGCATCGACGAAGGCGAGCCAAGGGGTGGTGGCGACGCGGGCGGCATTGAGGCGCGCGAAGTAGCCGCCTTGGTTGCGCTGGTGGCGGACGGCGATGCGCGGGTCTTGACGGGCGAGGGCGTCGGCCACGGCGCCGGTGTCGTCGGGCGAGCCGTCGTCGACGATGCGGATGGCGAGGTCGGGGACGGTCTGGGCGCGGAGCGAGGCGATGGCGCGGGGGAGAGTGGCCGCGGCGCGGCAGGCCGGGACGATGACGGTGATGAGCGGGGCTTGCGCGGCCATGTCAGCGGTTCTCCGAGGGAAGCAGCCTGGCGTAGGCGCGGGCGAGGGCGTCGGCCACGGCGGGCCAGGCGTAGCGTTCGCGCACCAGTTCGCGCCCGCGTCGACCCATGGCCTCGAGCTCGGAGTCGGGAAGGGCGGCGAGGCGGTCGAAGGCGTCTGCGAGGGCCTGCGGGTCGAGGGGGAAGCGGTCACCGCAACGTGCCTGCGGGAGAATCTCCCAGGGCGTGGCGTCGGAGGCCAGGGCCGGGAGGGCATGGGCGAGGGCTTCGAGGATGACGCCGCCGAAGTTCTCGGTGTGCGAGGGGAGGATCAGGAGGCGCGCGGCGTCGAGGGCGGCGGCCTTGTCGGGGCCGTAGAGGGGGCCGGCGAAGGTGAGATCGGCGGCTTGGGCGAGGGCGAGAGGGGCTGCCTGCACGGAGAGGCCGAGGCCGCGGGCAAAGCCGGCGAGGGTCGCCTGGTAGCCGACCTCGTCTGGGCCGACGAGGAGCAGGCGCCATGGGGTCGCGGGGTCGCGACGCTTGTGGAGCGCCCAGGCGCGAACCAGGAGGTCGAGTCCCTTGATGGGATGGAGGCGGCCGACGAAGAGCGCGAGGTGGGGGCGCGTGGGCAGGGGCGGCGGCTCGGGGGGGAGGTCGACGCCAAGCGGGACTTCGGCGAGGGGATTGCGCAGGCCCAGGTCGCGGACCCAGCCGGCCTCGAGGGGGGAGGTCACGTGGAGGAGGTCGGCGGCGCGGAGGGCGGGGCGCTGGTAGAGGGCCCAGGGGAGGATTTTCTTCCAGCGTTTGTGGGCCATGGCCCAGGGGGCGAGCATGCCGTGGGGTGACCAGACCACAGGGACGCCGCGGCGTTTGGCCCAGAGAAAGGGGCGCAACAACCAGGGCGTCCAGAGGGCATGGAGATGGAGGACGTCGGGGCGCCACGGGGGCGGGGAGCCATCGGGCGTCCAAAGGTGGCAGTCGTGCCCCCGGTCGGCGAGGGCGCGAAGGGCCTCGCGGCAGAAGGTGGTGGTGCCGGCGGCGGGGGGAAGCGCGGCGATGGCGTGGAGGATGCGCATGTCAATCCAGGAAGGAGAGGGCGCGTTGGACCCAGTCGGCGGTGGCGTAGGCCATGCCGAGGGCGTGGCTGCGGCGGCCCATGGCGCGGAGGGCCTCGTCGGGCAGGAGCATGGCGGCGCAGAAGGCCTCGGTGATGGCCGCTTCGTTGCGAGGGTCGAAGCGGAAGCCGTTTTCGCCGGGGCGGAGGAAGTCGGTGGCGGCCTGCACGGCGTCGGAGCAGAGCAGGGGCAGGCCCATCTGGGCGGCCTCTTGCACCACCACGCCCCAGGGCTCGAAGACGCTGGGGAGGACGAAGCACCCGGTCTGGGGGATGAAGCGCTGGATTTCCTGCGGGGTCTTGTACCCCAGGTGGTCGATGCGCGGGTGTTGCGTGCGTTCCTCCCAGAGTTCGCCGCCGCCGATGCAGCAAAGACGCCAGTCGCTCTCGGGCATCCGGTCGAGGGCGCGCAGGAAGGCTCGCTCCATCCGCCGCATGTTCTTCACCGACACGTAGCGGCCGATGTAGAGGAAGACGTGCGGCCACGGGTCGCGGTCCGGTGCGTAGAGCGCGGAGAACTTGGCGGAGTCGGCGGCGTAGACGCCCGTGCGCAGGCGGTTCTCGGGGAAGCCCACGCGGCGCATATAGCCGACCTGCGGCTCGCCCGCGCCCCACGCGAAATCGAACCGCGGGCGAAGAACGACGCGCCCCACCAAGCGGTTGAGCCACTGCTTGGGCGTGCCGAGCCACGGCGTGTCGAGCATCAGGACGGTGCGGACGCCGGCGGCATGGAGGCGTGTGGCGAGATCCAGGCAACGGCGGTCGGCCCAGCCCCCGCAGAAGAAGACATCGGGCAGGTGGCCACCCAGCGCGGTGAGCAATGCGTCCACGGTCGGTACGGCGGTGTCGTCCAGCAGGCGCACGTGGCCCTCAAGCGCGGCCTCCACGTCGTTCCCTTTCAGCTTGGTCCAGACCGTCACCTCGGCGTGCTCGGAGAGCGCACGCACAGACGCGGCGAAGTAACCCGCCACCTCGCAGACGGCGAAGAGCATCCGTTTCATCGTTGGGTCTCCTCTTGGAGCACGCGGCGGTAGAGAGCCTCCAGCTTCTCCGCCGCCAGATCAATGGAATAACGTTGCTTGGCCGCGGCGTAGGCCCGCTCAGCCCGCGCCTTGGCGGCGTCGGGATGCGCCAGGGTGTCCACGACACCGCGGGCCAGGGCCTCCTCGTCGCCCTGTGGCACGACGACGGCCAAAGGGCCCTCCTCGGCGTTCAGCGTCGCGATGTCCTTCAGCCCGCAGTTTCCCTCCATCAGGGCCACCGGGACGTGCGCCCGCATGGCCTCCAACAGGGCGGTCGGCAGGCCTTCCGTCCAAGACGTCATCAAAAAGCAATTCAATTCGCCCACCAGACGCGGGGCATCGGGGCGATAGCCTAGGAAGTGGACGCGCGCGCCGGCGGGATCCGCCGCCGCGATGGCTCGTATGGCCGCTTCCAGCTCCGGCCGCCCCGCGCCCATCACCGCCGCGTGGGCGTCAGGCCGCTCGCGAAGGACGCTGCACATCACCCGCACGAAGGCCTCCGGCTTCTTCTCGCGGACAATCCGGCAGGCCGTGCCGATCACGGGCGTCCCCTCCGGCACGCCGAGGAGCGCGCGCAACGAGGGCTCCGCCCGGGGCGGCAGGTCGAAGGACATAGGGTTGTAGATCACCTCCGCCGGCTGCAGGCCCCGCCCACACGCGTCCATCAG
>DVOR01000127.1 GCA_018713405.1 Candidatus Spyradenecus faecavium
TATACTGTGGGGGTCTGAGCCTTCCAAGGAGCGCGTTTATGTTCAGTTCATTGTTGGATTATCTCTGTTCCCGCCCGTTCCCGGAGGCGCCGCGGTGGCGGTGGCGGTTGCGGGCGTTGCTGTGGGCGGCGGCCTTCGGGGTGTTGGCCTTCGCGGTGGGGTGGGCGCTGTCGGGCGATTTCGCGGTGCCGGGGGAGAACACGACGGCGCTGGCGGCGCTCTCGGGCTCGCCGGTGGTGATGGATTTCATCGGGCCCCGGAATGTGCTGGGGGCGAGCCACCCGTTGCTGTGGTCGCTGGTGGGGCTTTTCGGCGCGACGCCCACGATGGGGGCGCTGAACCTGTTGGGCGCGGCGGTGATGGGGGTGATCGTGGCGCTGACGTGGCTGTTGGTGCGCTTCTGGTGCCTGGATGGGGGCGGGGAGGAGACGTCGACGCTGCGGCTGGCGCGGCGGGCGTGGTTCGCCTCGGGGGCGGTCTGCCTGGCCTTTCTCTTCTCGTTGCCGGGGCTTTATGGGGCGACGACGCTGACCTTCAACGCCTGGGGCTTCATGCTGTTGTTGCTCTGCGCGGTGTTGCAGAACGTCTACGCCATGAGCGGGGGGCGTCGGCGCCTGATGGTGCTGGCCTCCGTGGTCTTGGGCGCGTGCGCGGTGGAGACGCCGTGGGTGCTGGCGCTGGTGCCGTTCTTCTTCCTGCGGGCGGTGGTGGCGGAGTGGCGCCTGTGGGACCACAGCGCGCGGAACCTGACCTTCTGGTTCGTGGGCTTCGTGGCCGGCGCGGCGGCCGTGCTGTTGCTGGCCACGTGGCGGGTGACGGGCGGCTTCTCGCCCTTCGCGGTGTGGGGGGTGGAGCGCGAGGTGCTGGAGCATGTCTTCCTGCCCACGGTGATGGGCTGGGTGGCGGGCCCGTGGCTGCTCAACGTGGCCGGCGCGGTGGCCCTGCCGTTGGTGGCCTGGGGCGTGGCGCGCGCCTTGCTGGCCAACACGCGTTCGTTGGGCCTGCTGATCGGCGGGGTGGTGGTGACGGGGTGCGCCTTCGGCCTGCAGTGGGGGCTGATCCCGCTCTCGCCGTGGGTGAACTGGCTGGCCATGGGCGGGCAGCCGCTGGCCGTGGGCTGGATGGGGGCGTTGGCCTGCGGCATGCTGGCCGCCGGCTGGGGCGTGCAGCTGTTGGCGCGCGCCTCGACGATGCACCAGGACCCTGACACGCGCCGGGAGCTCCCCATCGTGCGGGCCGGGCGCATCGTCGGCGGGGTCTGCCTGGCGGCGACCGTGGCCGCGCTGGCCGTGACCTGCGGCGTGCAGACCCACCGCTTCCTGAAGCTGGACCGCGCCATGGCCACGCGCTTCGCCGAGGAGACCGTCGGGCCGCTGCAGGAGCAGGGCCGCACCTACCTCCTGGGCTCGCGCACCGGCTGGATCGACCCGCACCTGGCGCTGGTGGCGCGCGAGCGCGGCTACCCGCTCACCCTCTTCGTCACCGCCCTGGCCGGGAAGCTCGAGACCGACGAGCGCCCCCCCGAATCGGAATCCGAGAAGGCCCTTGACCGCGCCCTCCGCGCCTCCACCTATCTCACGCGCCTCCACACGCAGCTGTGGGAGGACCCCGCGCTCGGCGACGTGGACCGCTTCCGCCTGACGCACCTGCTGGATTACGACTTCTACGTCTTCGTGGAGGACTTCTTCAAGGCGCAGCCCAACGCGCGCCAGATCGCCGCGGCCTACGACCTGGCCGACGTCTGGTCCGTCCTCGACACGCGCCTGAGCGTGGCCGCCGACGCCGCCGACGGCGCCCAGCGTGCCATCCCCGACCTCACCTACTACCTGCCCACGCCCGCCCGCCGCCTGGCCACCGACGCCGAGGCCGAGGCCAAGATCGCCGCCCAGCAGACCCTGCAGGCCCGGTGGGCCGACACCCTCGCCGAGCCCGAGCTGCCCTGGTGGGACCTCAACCGCGGCACCCAGGCCGCCATCCGCCGCCACCTGGGCCTGATGGCCAACAACCTCGGCGTCTGGCTCAACGACCAGGGCGCCCTGGCCGCCGAACGCGCCGCCGACGCCGCGCGCGACGGCAAGGAGGCCGAGGCCAAGGCCCTCGCCGACCAATCCGCCCGCCGCCTGGCCCAGGCCGCCGACAGCTACTACTACGCCTTCAAGACCGACCCCGGCAACCTCTCCGCCAAGCTGAACGTCTTCTACCTCTGCGTCGAGCAGGGGCTCCTCCCCGAGCGCCGCGACGAGATCTCCCGCGACTTCGAGGCCCTCGTCCGCAACCTGCAGGAGACCGGCCGCCGCTACGACTTCGGCGCCGTGGGCTACCTCTACGGCTACATCCGCAACTACGCCGCCTTCGTCCAGCGCGGGTGGGGGTGGGCCGCCACCGCCGCCCCCGAGGCCATCCTCAGCTACCTCGGCGGCCGCCGCGCCGCCCTCGGCGACGCCGCCCTCTCCAACGTCAACATCGCCACCGCCGCGGTCTACGAGCTCCACGGCCAGATCGAGAGCTCCGAGTCCCTCTACCGCGCCGTCCTCGATTCCGACCCCGACAACTTCGAGGCCCTCCGCGGCCTGGCCCGCCTCGCCCTCCAGCGCGGGCAGGTCCGGGAGGCCGGCGCCTTCCTCGCCCGCGCCGAGGCCGTCATCGACCGCTACGAGGCCGGCTTCGACGCCTTCAAGACCGCCTTCAAGGAAGCCCTCTCGCGCGCCGACGCCCGCCTCATCGTCAACGACGACGCCGGCGCCATCGAGGCCCTCAAGGGCGACACCGACCTCCCCAAGGAGGACTACCAGCGCATCCTCGAGCAGGGCGAGGCCCAGGGCGCCGTCTTCCGTGCCGAGGCCCACCGCGGCCTGGCCCGCATCGCCCTCCGCGAGGGCGACCGCCCGGAGGCCGCCCGCCAGCTCGTCCGCGCCCAGCAGGCCATCGCCGACGCCGCCCCGCCCCTCACCCCCCTCGTCTTCGACCAAGCGGCCTACCTCATGGCCAAGGGCGACCTGGAGGGCGCCGCCCGCGCCGTCTCCGCCTACATCAAGGCCAACCCCGACGCCCTCGACGGCTGGGCCATGCTCGGCATGATCGAGGTCGAGCGCGGCGACCGCGCCCGCGCCGCCAACGAGGAGGCCGACGCCCAGGAGCGCTACCGCGCCGCCTCCGGCCACATCCTGGACAACATCACCCGCCTGGCCCACAAGAACGGGCAGGACGCCTACTTCGCGCACATCATCCGCGGCCGCCTCGCCCAGTCCGAGGCCCGCAAGGCAGAGGCCGGCGCCCTCTCCGCCTCGGGCATCCCCCCCGCCGCACGCGAGCGCTGGAAAGAGGCCCGCGACCAGTACCGCCGCGCCTACGCCCTCCGCCCCCGCATCCGCAGCCGCCTCCTCGAGAGCATCCTGCACATCGACCGCCGTCTGGGCGACAAGTCCGCCGCCGAGGCCGACGCCTTCGCCATCCTCCGCGAGGAGCCCGCCAACCCCTTCGCCAACTTCGTCATCGGCACCCAGCGCATGGAAGACGCCCACTTCGACGAGGCCCGCACCTACTTCGCCCGCTCCTACGACGCCCGCGGCCTCGCCTCCGGCCTCGAGCTCATCAACAACTACGCCGAGGCCCTCGCACGCTCCGCCGACCCCGCCGACCGCGCCCGGGCCGAGGCCCTCGCCGAGGACGCCGCCCTCCGCCAGGCCCCCGGCAACTACGTCCTCCGCGCCACCTACGCCCTCACCCTCGCCCTCAACGGCAAGCCCGAGCAGGCCAAGGAGACCCTCGCCCAGGCCCGCGAGATCGCCGAGACCCGCCGCGTCCCCGTCGACCCCCGCATCGGCTTCGTCGACGCCTGGATCGCCGTCGGCCAAGGCAAGAACGTCGAGGCCAAGCGCTGCCTCGACACCCTCCGCGCCGCCATCGGCGCCGACCTCACCCCCCGCGACCGCCACGACCTCGCCGAACTCCAAAAGGCCATCCGCTGACGCCCCGGAGGCCAAAAAAGGCCGCCGCCCCACCTCGGGACGGCGGCCCAGGTTGTGAGCCCTGCTCAGCGCAGGCGGAGGCGGTAGCCGGGGAGCCACAGCGGCGCGGTGGCCTCCAGCCAGTAGCTCGGCCAGCGCTCGCGGAAGGCCTCCTCCTGGTCGCGGGGCACGGTGACGGAGCCGGAGAGGGACTTGGTGCCCGTGGAGCCGGGGGCGTTCGTGTTGAAGGAGGTGACCCAGGGCGAGTTCGCCCACAGGCGCGACTCTTGGCTCGTGATGGCGGCTCCCTGCCAGGAGACGCGGAGGTTCTCCACCGTGGTGCCGCCGGCGTTGTTGAAGTGGCCCACGCACCCGGCCACGGCGTCGTTCGTGCCGGAGGCGTTGGAGAGACGGGCGGTGGGGCGGAGGGTGACGGCGCAGTCGCGCACGGTGTTGGCGCCGGGGCCGCCGACCCACGCGGCCAACCCGCCCACGGTGGTCTGGTCGGTGGGGATGAGGCCGGCCGTGCCGCACCCGCTGCCGGAGGGGTCGGCCAGGTTGCGGACCCACCCGGCAATGTCGACGCGGACGTTCTCCAACGTGAAGCCGCTTCCCTCGCCGGCCCAGGCGTTGGCGACGCCGCCGCCCGCCTGCTTGGCGCCCTGCACCTCGCCGTGCTCCCCGATGCGGACGGTCACGTTCCGGATGACGCCGTTCCCGCTGAGCGAGGTGGCGAGCACGGCGGCGCGGCCGTTCCCGGGGACGGCCTTGCAGTCCGCATACTCCCAGTCGTTCTTGCGGTCGTTGCGGGTGACGATGCGGCCATCGAGGACGATGGTGAGGTCCTGGACGGTGCCGGAGAGCTCGCGGATGAGCGCGGTGTCCTCATAGGTCACAATCCAAACGCCCTCGGGGATCGTCAGCGTGTGGCCGTTGCCGTCGAGGGTGCGGGAGAAGGCGGGGATGGGGAGCGGGTCGTGCGTGAAGGTGATGTCCCCCGCCAGACGGACGTTGTGGCCCGGGTTCTCCTGGAACCAGAACCAATCCTTCTCGCTGTCGAGCAGGTAAGAACCATCAGCGTCCTGCGGGGGCGTGGGCCAGAGGTAGTCGTGCGGCCAGATGGCTTGTGCTTGGTTCTGAGCTAGGCAAAGAAGGTCATCGGTGCCCCAGCGGGTGTCGGAGTAGTATCCCCAACTCATGGCGCCGCCATAACCTTCTATGCGGATGCGGTTGCACTTCGCGCGGTAAGTGGTGGGGCCGGTGTAAGTGTGGTAGGAGCCGGTATTGCCATTGTAGGACCAGTTGATCCAATAGGTATCGGAGTCCAGGCGAGAGAAGTAACCCTTCGATCCATCTCTGCGGAGGTAGTTGGCGATTTCGTCCCAACCCAAGTGATAACTGGTGTCGGAGTAAATCGCTTGGCCGACAACGATGCGGCGCTTGGGGACACCGCGGTTGGTCAGC
>DVOR01000128.1 GCA_018713405.1 Candidatus Spyradenecus faecavium
GCCGCGTCATCGGCCTCGTCCCCACCATGGGCTGCCTCCACCAAGGCCACCTCTCCCTCATCCGCCTCGCCAAAGAGCGCTGCGACCGCGTCGTCGTCTCCGTCTTCGTCAACCCCACCCAGTTCGCCCCCAACGAAGACTACGACGCCTACCCCCGCCGCGAACAGGACGACCTCGCCCTCTGCCAGGCCGAAGGCGCCGACGCCGTCTTCCTCCCCCGCCCCGCCGACCTCTACGCCCAGGACCACTCCGCCTGGGTCGAGGAAACCCTCCTCGCCAAAACCCTCGAAGGCGCCCAGCGCCCCACCCACTTCCGCGGCGTCTGCACCGTCGTCGCCAAGCTCTTCAACATCGTCCAGCCCGACCTCGCCGTCTTCGGCCAGAAAGACTTCCAGCAGGTCGCCGTCATCCGCCGCATGGTCCGCGACCTCAACTTCCCCATCGAGATCCTCCGCGCCCCCATCGTCCGCGACGCCGACGGCCTCGCCCTCTCCTCCCGCAACGCCTACCTCACCCCCGAGAACCGCGCCTCCGCCCTCTGCCTCTCCCGCGCCGTCCGCCAAGCCCAGGACGCCGTCGCCGCAGGCCAGCGCGACGCCGCCGCCATCCAGGCCGACGCCGACCGCACCCTCCGCGACGCGGGATGGATCCCCGACTACGCCATCGTCGTCGACGCCGAGACCCTCATGCCCATCCCCACCGTCCTCCCAGGCGCCTCCGCCCTCCTCCTCGCCGCCCGAAAAGACGGCCTCCGGCTCATCGACAACACCCTCCTCTGACCCCGCCCCAGAAACTTTTTCCCAAAATCCCGCATTTCCCGCTTGCAACCGCGCCCACGTTCCGCTAAACTAGAGGGTGTTGTGAGAGATTGCAATCGACACATCGAGGAACAGACATGAACATTCTGCTGCGCATCCTGGTCATCTTGACCCTCGTCCTCAACGGGGTCGCCTTCTGGTTCACCTACGCGCTCTACGGCAAACGCGAGTTGCTCAAAGACCGCAACGACCGCTTCCGCGAGTTCACCGTCGAGATTGCCAAGACCCTCGAGGCCGACCAGCCCGCCACCACCGAGGAAGACGAGGCCACCCTCGCCGCCAAGACCACCCGTGACGACGACGAAATCTCCCTCGACACCGCAGACATGGCCCCCGAAGAGCTCCGCCGCGTCAACTTCTGGACCGACGGCGAAGGCTACCACATCGAATACGAGGCCACCCCTGAGTTCTACGCCGTCCCCAACGTCGCCGACCTCGACGAAATCTACATCCTCGACGCCGAGAAGAAAGCCAAGCTCGACGCCCGCGGCCTCCCCGTCACCGCCGGCTCCCCCATGGACCTCGCCCTCAAGGAAATCGTCGCCAAGTCCGAGGCCCAGCGCGACCACTACGCCCTCGTCCGCGGCCAGCTCACCGCCCTCCGCGAGGAATACGAGGCCACCATCCCCGTCCTCAACGCCGCCAAGGCCGAGGCCCGCCAGCACCTCAAGACCATCCAGGCCCGCGACAACACCATCTCCGGCCTCGAGGCCGACAAGGCCAACCTCGAAGGCCAGGTCGCCGACCGCGACCAGCAGATCGCCACCCTCGAGGAAGAAAAGCAAACCCTCCAGAACGACCTCGACGCCATCACCGAAGAGCGCGACACCCTCGCCGACGCCGTCGAAAACCTCAAGAAGACCCTCGAGATGTTCGCCCAGGGCGGCCAGGGCGCCAACACCTCCGCGAACGGCATCGCCGCCATCGCCAACGTCTCCGCCGGCATCAAGGGCACCATCGCCCGCGTCGACAACGAATACAACTTCGCCATCGTCAAGCTCACCCCCGAATCCCTCACCGAGCTCATCGGCGAAGCCGGCGACCGCCCCCTCCCCGAAGTCGAGTTCTACGTCTGCCGCCCCGGCAAGCAGAGCGACGTCATCGCCAAGGTCAAGCTCCGCACCCTCGTCAAGGACCAGAGCGCCATCGTCTGCGACATCCCCGCCGACTGGAAGCAGGCCGATGTCCAGCTCGGCGACGAGGTCTTCTACCTCGACTGATCGATTTCCTCCCTCCACAACCCCACGCGGCCGCCCATCGGGCGGCCGTTTTTCACACCCGCCCCCCACTTTCCGCTTGACTTTACGCGTCGGGTGAAGTATCCTTCTACTTATCCAATCGGGAAGCCGCGCCTCGGCGGGGCACCCCAGACAACAGACAAGGAGTAACATCATGTCCATCAAAGTTGGCATCAATGGGTTCGGCCGCATCGGTCGCATGGTCTTCCGCGCCGCCGTCGAGAACTTCAAGGACGTCGAGATCGTCGGCATCAACGACCTCCTCGACCCCGAGTACCTCGCCTACATGCTGAAGTACGATTCCGTCCACGGCAAGTTCAACCACGACATCAAGGTCGAGGGCAACACCATGTACGTCGACGGCAAGGCCATCCGCCTCACCGCCGAGAAGGACCCCGCCCAGCTCAAGTGGAACGAAGTCGGCGCCGAGATCGTCGTCGAGTCCACCGGCCTCTTCCTCAAGAAGGAGCAGGCCCAGCTCCACATCGACGCCGGTGCCAAGAAGGTCATCATGTCCGCCCCCTCCAAGGACGACACCCCCATGTTCGTCTACGGCGTCAACGACAAGACCTACGCCGGCCAGACCATCATCTCCAACGCCTCCTGCACCACCAACTGCCTGGCCCCCCTCGCCAAGGTCGTGCACGAGACCTTCGGCATCAAGCGCGGCCTCATGACCACCGTCCACGCCGCCACCGCCACCCAGAAGACCGTCGACGGCCCCTCCAAGAAGGACTGGCGCGGCGGCCGCGGCATCCTGGAGAACATCATCCCCTCCTCCACCGGCGCCGCCAAGGCCGTCGGCAAGGTCCTCCCCGCCCTCAACGGCAAGCTCACCGGCATGTCCATGCGCGTCCCCACCTCCGACGTCTCCGTCGTGGACCTCACCTGCGAGCTTGAGAAGCCCGCCACCTACGAGGAAATCTGCAAGGCCATGAAGGCCGCCTCCGAAGGCGAGCTCAAGGGCATCCTCGGCTACACCGACGAGGCCGTCGTCTCCACCGACTTCCGCGGCGAGTCCTGCACCTCCACCTTCGACGCCAAGGCCGGCATCCAGCTTGACCCCACCTTCGTCAAGCTCGTCTCCTGGTACGACAACGAGTGGGGCTACTCCAACAAGGTCGTCGAGATGATCCGCGTCATGGCCAAGTAAGCGTCGCTGACTCGGCACAAAAGGGCCCCCATCCGGGGGCCTTTTTTTGTGCCGTCGCGCCGCTTGGAAGCTTGGAAGTTTAGAGGTTTGGAGGCTTGGAGGAGCCACAGAGGTGAAAGCCCGGCCCGCCGCCCTCGGCGGCGATGAGACCGAACGCTGCGCGGCTATCACAAAGAACACGAAGGACCACAAAGAGACACCGTGCAGGCGCGAAGCGCCAAACCTTCCACGGCTAAGAGTACGACGCAGGGGAACCGCAGATTTCACAGATTTGTTGCAGATTAAGGGCGTGCTAGCGCACGCAGGACGCTCCAGGGAAGCTTGGAAGTTTAGAGGTTTGGAGGCTTGGAGGAGCCACAGAGGTTGAAGCCTGGACCGCCGCCCTTGGCGGCGATGAGACCGAAAAGCCCTGGCACACCACTCCACCCGTCGCCCCGCAGGGGCGTTCTGTTCTCCGTTCTCTGTTCTCCGTTCTCCGGGGCGCGTCAGCGCCCCTTGTCCTTCGTGCACCTTCGTGTCAGCCCCGCAGGGCAAACCTCCCAAACCCTTCCAGCGGCTCCTTCCGTCGCCCGCTTGTCGGGCGCTCCGTTTTCCGTTCTCCGTTTTCCGTTCTCCTTTGTTATAATCTCCCCATGCGCGCGCGCCTCACCGTCATCATCGTCGCCTGGAACCACCCCGAGCTGCTGGCCCGGTGCCTCGACGCCGTCCTCCGCCACCTCCCCGAAGCCCAAGTCATCGTCGTCGACAACGCCTCCCAGCCCCCCCTCCACGTCCCCCCCGGCGTCACCCTCCTCCGCGCCCCCCGCAACCTCGGCTTTGCCGGCGGCAACAACCTCGCCCTCCCCCACGCCGAAGG
>DVOR01000129.1 GCA_018713405.1 Candidatus Spyradenecus faecavium
GCTTGGCTCCCGGCAAGGAAGACTGTCTCATCCTCGACTACGGCGAAAACATCCTGCGCCACGGCCCCCTCGATGACGTTCACCCCGAGGCCAAACGACGCGGCAAACGCAAGGACATCAAGACGTGTCCCTCCTGTGGCGAAGTCCTCACGCCCCAAGCGACCGCTTGCCCCGAATGCGGCTACGTCTTCCCTGCGCCCAAGCCCAAACAGCCCTCGTCGCTTCCGCACCGCGCACACTGTTCGTCGGCCAACATCCTCTCCGACGGCACCCATGAGAAGCCCACCAAAACGCGTACGACGTACACGGTGGAGCATGTGGAGTACGCCATCCATCACAGCCGAAAGAACCCCGACGCACCGCCCTCCCTGCGCGTCACCTTCCTGCTCGCGGGGCCGCCCTACCGCGTCTCCGTCTGGAAACAACCCGCCTCACCCTATTCGTGGGCGCGAAAGCGGTTTGCCCAGTGGTGGCGGCAAATGGCTGGCGAAGGTGCGGTAAGCGCCATCCCGCGCACCGCTCACGAAGCGTTGGAAGCCATCGAAGTGGGAGCGCAACTCAAAACCCCCGCCACCGTCACCCTGTGCACCACCGAAGGCGATGCCTTTCCTCAAGATGTCGCCTACACCTTCGCTCCGGAACCCTCCGTCGAAGAAGCCCTCGCCGCCACCGACGACGACCTCCCCTTTTAAGGCACTGTCATGTTATGCGTTCGAAGCGTCGCGGTAGAGCCGCTCCAAGGCCACGCGCAACGGCGGAAGGTCGTCGAGGATGGTTTGCCAAATCATGGCGTTATCGACCTTGACATAGTCGTGAACGACGATGTTGCGCATTCCTTTGATGGTCTTCAGCCACAGCGTCCACGGGCAATCGGGGTGTGCGGCGCGGAAGTCTTCGGAAATCTGCCCGAGCGCTTCGCCCAACACCATGAATTGGTAGAGCACGGCGCTCACTTTCTCGTCGGAGTCGATGAAGGCTTCGTAGGTGATGGCCGAGGTGAAGGCTTGGATGCGGTCGATGGCCGCAAGCATATGTTCGAGGCGCGTAAGGTCGCGGTTCATAGCGCAATCGCCTCTTGGCGGACGTGGCGACCGAAGGCATCGTCTTTGAGCACGGCGGCGGAAACTACGTCCACCGATACGCCCAAAAGCTCGCTCAACTCCGCCTCCAAGCGGGCGTGGTCGAAGAGTGTGGCCTTCGGCGAGAAAGTGACCAACAGGTCAATGTCGCTCGTGGGCGTTTCCGTTCCGCGAGCATACGAGCCGAAGAGAGCGAGCGACTCGGCGCGATTTGCCCGAGCAATGCGAAACATCGCTTGCCGATTGCGTTCCAACAACTCTTGCAACGTCTTTTGCATGACTTGCCCGTCTCTTTCCGCTTCACATTATAGCACAGTTTCAGGAGCCTTTTATGACCTTTGACCACCAAGAGATTACCGCCGCGCTCAAGGCGTGGTTTCGCCCCGGAGAAGTCTTTGAGGTGCGCGCCCTTGAGGCCACCACAAAACAGTGGAACACGCGTCCACACACCGAGGCGGGCTACTTCGATCTCGAACACCTCCCCGACCTTCTTCGCTCCCTCGACACGCTCACCGCCTACAAGGGCATTTACGTCACCCTCAACCCGCTCACGCCCGCCGTCCTCGGTCGCGCCCGCTATGTCTTCAAGCACGACAAGCTTATCGGCGCGAAGGATGAGGAAGTGCTGTGCCGTCGTTGGCTCCCCATCGATTGCGATGCCAAGCGCGTCTCGGGTGTGCCGTCCTCCGAGGACGAACACGCTTACGCCCTGGCCAAGGCTCGCGACATCCGCGACGGCTTCGCCTCCATGGGATGGCCCGATCCCATTTTCATCGACTCCGGCAACGGCGCGCAGCTCCTTTACCGTCTCCCCGACCTGCCCCCAGGCAGCGACCTCGTGAAGCGCACTCTCGAGGCGCTTCAGCCCTGTTCCGATGACCACGTCGAGATCGACCAGACCGTCTTTAATCCCGCCCGCATTTGGCGTCTCCCCGGTACTCTTAACCGCAAAGGCGACCCCTGCCCCGAACAACTCCGCCATCACCGCCCCAGCCGTGTTCTTGTACTGCCAGCGGCTGATGTCGTTGTACCGCTTCACACACTCGAAGCCTCGATGCCTCGGAGTGTCGAAGCTCCGAAGACTATCGAAACCTCGTCGTTCTCCCTCACCGCCTTCATCGCCCGTCACTTCCCGAACGCCAAGCCTATGCCCTACAACGGCGGCACCAAGTGGGTACTTGACGTTTGCCCATTCAACCCCGACCACAACGACCGCTCCGCCGTCATCACTCAGACCTCCGAGGGCCGCATAGGCTTCGTCTGCCACCACAACGGCTGCTCCGGCAAAACCTGGCATGACCTCCGTACCCTCCTTGAGCCTCCCACTTCCCTCCCCGATGTCTCCATCGACACTACCGCCATCCTGCAGCGCAAAGCACCCACTCCCCCACCTCCTCCGCGTGTCGTTCCTCAAAAGGAATGGGAGAAGGTGACGTTGGAAACGTTGGAGCGCGAGGTCTTGCCCGGCACCATCCTTGAGCGCATCACGCGTCTGCTCTCCCAAGTGACCACGCCGCCCCTCCCGCTCGCCTTCACCCTGCCCAAGGCACTGGTGTTGATTGGCGCAGCGCTGAGCGAACGCACCGATGAGGAAGGCCCCGCGTCTCGACAAGGGGTAGAACTCGCTCGTCTTGCCCTCAACTCCGCCGGTGGCCAAGTCTGCAATATGTACTGCCTTCTCGCCGCACCCTCCGGCACAGGCAAGGACATTGGCGGACTCGAAGAGAAGATGGCGCGTCGCAACAATTGGTTCGTTGGCTCCGCCGGCAGTAAGGAAGGCCTCTACGATGCCTATATGGTCAAGCCTAACGGCATTCTCAAAATCTCCGAACTGCAACCCTATCTCGAGCCTCGCCACTGGCAACACGAGGCCGCGCAGTTCTTCACCGAGGCCTTCAACCAAGGAGCCTTCAACCACTGTCAATCCATGCGCGTGAAGAACGCCGTCCCCCGACAGTCCAACTACTGCTATCCCAACGTGCTCGCCAACATTCAGCCCGACGTCTTCGAGCGCATTGCCCGCCCCATCGACATCGAATCCGGCCTTCTCGGTCGCTTCCTTGTCTCCCACGCCCCACATTTCTGTGGTGACCCCGGTCGCTTCAACCTCAAGGAGACGCTCTCAACGTTGCAGTCTTACCTCGACCTTTTCACCCGCAAGTGCGGCCTTCTCGACCTCCCTGACCACTACGCTTCCGACCTCAAAGCCTCACTGATGGAAGACGCACCGTCCATGATGTTCTCTCACATAGCCCGTCTCTGCAACGAGTACTACCCTCGCCTTGCCACCGTCCTCTCCGTCACCGAGAGTGCCATCACGCAAGGCCCGGAAGTTCTCCTCACGCCCGACGTGTGGCACCGCGCCAAACTCCTCATTCACTGGTTCTATCACAATGCTTACCGCCTCTTTGGCCGTATCACCGACGATGATGACCGCTCTCGCCGCCGTGAAATCGTCCTTCTGCGCGTTCTTCGTCGTGCGCGTAAGGTGGATTGCCCCCACGGCTTCACGCGTCGCGACATTTCTCTTGGTGGTCTCAAGGGAACCGACGCCAAGGAACGTAAGGAAGCGCTCGATGAGATGCTCGACCGTGGCTGGCTCACCTTGGAAGGTCTCTCCTATCACCTTACTGACCTCGCCCCCGAGTTGGACTGTTGAGTGCCAACATCCTCTCAACGTCTCAACATTCAGCCCTCGCGTGTTGAGACGTTGAGAGCCGAATTGAGAGTGCGCCGTCTCAACACAAAAACACGGGGAAAAGGCTGTAAATAAAGGGTTTCACTCTATATAGAGTAGTTGTTGAGAGTGTTGAGAACATATTTTCTTATATCCCCTATTACCGTCCCTGTAGGGGGACATATATAGGAACTGTTCTCAACGTCCCAACACACTCAACAGTCCATCGTTCATTCACCCACCCAAAGGAGGCAAAAGGATGGCTTAAGAAAACCCCAAAACACGCTCCACAACGCCCTGTCCGTGGCCAGCAACGCCCCTCGCGAAGCCTCTGGAACAACGCAAAAGGTTCTCCCTAAACGGGCTCGCCAGAGGGCGTGCGGAAGGAGCCGCCATCGGCGGCAGAGTTGGTTGCCGCCGATAAAATCGCGTAACGCACAACAACAGGAAACACAAATGCGCATTGTCGAACTCCCCATTGACACCCTGAAACCTTATGCCCAAAACCCCCGCATCAACGATGCCGCCGTCGATGCCGTCTGCGCCTCCTTGCGCGAGTTTGGTTGGCAACAGCCTCTCGTCCTCGACCAAGACCACACCGTCATCATTGGCCACACCCGCCTGAAAGCCGCCCAACGCCTCGGCATGGCCACCGTCCCTTGCGTCATCGCCGATGGCCTCACCCCCGAACAGGTGAAAGCCCTCCGCATCGCCGACAACAAGACGGGCGAAATCGCCGAGTGGGATATGGCGCTCCTGCCCGAGGAACTGCGCGCCCTGTGCGACCTCGGCTACGACGCCACGCTCACGGGCTTCTCCCTTGAGGACATCGGCGACCTGCTCGCGGGCGGCGACACCCCCACCGATGGCGCAACCGACCCGGATGCCGCCCCCGAAGCGCCCAAGGCCGCCAAGAGTCAGTCCGGCGCGCTCTACACCCTCGGCGAGCACCGTCTTCTCTGCGGCGATGCCACGCGAACCGACGATGTGCGCAAGGTGATGGACGGCGACACGGCGGCGCTGTGGCTCACCGACCCGCCTTACAATGTGGCCTACGAAGGCTCCGACGGCAAAACCATCCAAAACGACAACATGGAAGACTCCGCCTTTCGCGATTTCCTCGCCGCCTCCTTCAAGGCTGCGGTCGCCACGATGGTGCCGGGTGCCACCTTCTATATCTTCCACGCCGACAGCGAAGGCTTCAACTTCCGAGCTGCTTGCCGCGATGCCGACCTCAAGGTGCGCCAGTGTCTTATCTGGAAGAAGAACAGCCTCGTGTTGGGGCGCCAAGACTACCAGTGGGCCCACGAACCGTGTCTGACCGGGTGGAAGGATGGTGCGGCGCACCACTGGTACAGCGACCGCAAGCAGACCACGGTGATGGCCTTCGACAAGCCGAAGAAGAACGGTGACCACCCCACGATGAAACCCGTGGAAATGTTGGAATACCTGCTCAAGAACAGTTCCAAGCGCGGCGACGTGGTGCTCGACACCTTCGGAGGCTCCGGCTCCACACTGATGGCCTGCGAGCGGCTCGGGCGCAAGTGCCGCATGGTGGAACTCGACCCGCGCTATTGCGACGTCATCCGCCGCCGTTGGGCCGAGTTCCGTTTCGGCGAAGGTTGCGACTGGGAGGCCAAAACGCCCCCCGCACAGGCCTAAGCCAAAGCCCACTTGCCACGCTGCGCCTCCTTGCGGATGCGGGGAGCGGTCTTTGTCTTCACCTCGCGGACGAAGAGACTGTAGAGCGTCTGCCCCGGGGTTTTACCCCAGTCGCTCGGCTCAAACAGTCCGTGCCGTTCCGCCAAAGCGAGGATTTCCGTCACGCTCAACGCCCGCTGCTCGGCCTCCAACACCGTGTAGGCGATGGTGGCCAGGCTCATCTTGGGCAATGCCACTGCGGTCGGTCCCCTCGGTTCGAGCTGTTCGCTCGGTTCAGTCGGTGCGGTCGGTTCGCTCGGCACGAGGCGGGCGCGTGAGGTGAGGAACTCCTTGCCCGAGGCAGGGTTGCGCACCTTGAGCGTGGTCTCGTTAAGCGCCTCCACCACCTCGGCTACGAGGATGTTGCGCCCGACCCGAACCGTCACGCGCTCGCCGTTGTTGATTGTCTGATTGTCCATTGCTCTGTCCTTTCGTTTGGGAGCCACCTTGGCTCTTTCGCCGCATACACTGGCGTAATCGTCAGAGAATAGCCAGTGCTTTTTGAGGAACCCATGCAAAAAAGTCTCACCTCGCTTACGCCGGGCGACTTGGCCAACCTGCTCCAAGCCTCCGGCAGCCGCACCGCTTCCCCCGAAACCATCGCCCGAGACATCGCTTTCGGCGCACCCGTCAATGCCGACGGCACCCTCCACTTCCTGCACTACGTCGCTTGGCTCCTGAAGGAACAACACCATGGCAATTAACCCCACCCATCTGCGCCCCACCGACCTCGTCCGCTTGCTCAACGCCACCCCCCTCGGCCTTGTCATCACCCAAGCCCAAATTTACCGCGACTTCAACCGCGTTGGTTTCCGCATCGCCGCCCGGAACGACCCCCGTTCCATTAACCTCCTGCGCTACGCCGCTTGGCTCGTGGACTGCCGCAACGAACCCGAAGTCCATCGCTCCCGCGACTACGAGGAGAAAAAGGAAGCCGAACGTGCCCGCAACGCGGCCAAATCCCTCACCGGGCGTGACATCGGCCCTCTTCCTCCCGTCGAAGACCCCGACCGCAAGGCCAACTGCGCAGGGGACTTCCGCCGTTTCTGCGAGACCTACTACCCCGAGACCTTCCACCTCGCCTGGTCCAACGACCACCTCAAGGTCATCGACAAAATCGAGACCGCCGTCCTCAAAGGCGGACTCTTCGCCCTTGCCATGCCGCGCGGCGCGGGCAAGTCCATCCTCGCCGAAGCCGCCGCCCAGTGGGCGTTGCTCTACGGCCATCGCGCCTTCGTCGTGCTGATCGGAGCCACCGAAGGCGTCGCCACCGAAATGCTTGACTCCATCAAGACCGAACTCGAGACCAACGACCTTCTCCACCAAGACTTCCCCGAAGTGTGCCATCCCATCCGCGCCTTGGACGGCATCGCCAACCGTTGTGCCGGGCAGCTCTGCGATGGCGAGCGTACCCGTATTGCTTGGACGGCCAACGAAATCATTCTCCCCACCATCTCCGGGAGTCCAGCCTCGGGCGCCATCGTGCGCGTGGCCGGCATTACCGGGCGCGTTCGCGGTATGAAAAGCAAACGCCCCGACGGCAAAACCCTGCGCCCCTCCCTCGTCATCGTCGATGACCCGCAGACCACCGAGTCCGCCGGCTCCCTCGAGCAGACCCACAAGCGCGTCCGTATCTTGGCCGGCGACATCCTCGGCCTTTCCGGCCCTGGGCAGAAGATTTCCGGCATTATGCCCTGCACCATCATCCGCCCGGGCGACATGGCCGACCAAATCCTCGACCGCGCCAAGCACCCCGAATGGAACGGCGAGCGCACCCGCATGGTCGACCAATTCCCCACCGACACCCGCCTGTGGGAGCAGTACGCCGAAATCCGAGCCGAGAACCTCCGTCGCGACGGCACCATCGCCGAGGCCACCGCCTTTTACCGCGAACACCGCGAAGCCATGGATGCCGGGGCCATCGTCTCGTGGCCCGAACGCTACAACTACGACGAGCTTTCCGCCATCCAACACGCCATGAACCTCCGTCTCCAAGACGAGTCCGCCTTCTATGCCGAATACCAAAACGACCCTCTCCCTGCCGACGTGGGTGGCGAAGAGCAACTCTCCGTTGACCTCATCGCCCACAAGCTCAACGGCCTCCCCCAAGGCCGCGTCCCCCTCGGCTGCACCCGCCTCACCCTCTTTATCGACGTGCAAAAGACCCTCCTTTACTACGCCGTCTGCGCGTGGGAGGAAGACTTCACGGGCGCCGTCATCGACTACGGGGCTTTCCCCGACCAACGCCGAGCGCACTTCACCCTTGCCGACGCCACCCACACCCTACAGCACGACTACCCACGCGCAGGACTCGAAGGGTGTCTTTACCAAGGTCTCAAAGCCCTCACGGACGACCTCCTCGCCCGCTCGTGGCTCCGCGAGGACGGCCTTCCCCTCTCCATCGACCAAGCCCTCATCGACGCCAACTGGGGTGCCTCCACCGATGTGGTCTACCAGTTCTGCCGCGAAAGCCCACATGCCGCCCGACTCCTTCCGAGCCACGGCAAGTACATCGGTGCCTCCTCGCAACCCATGCGCGAACGCCGCCGCCAACCCGGCGAACGCGTCGGGCAAAACTGGGTGATGCCCTCCGTCACCCGCAAACGCGCCGCCCGGCATGTCGTCTATGACACCAACTTCTGGAAGAGCTTTATGGCCGCCCGTTGGCTCGCCACGATGGGCGACCGCGCCAGCCTCGCCTTGTGGGGCCGCGACCCTGCCCGCCACCTTTGCTACGCCGAACATCTCTGTGCCGAATACCGAGTGCCCACCGAAGGCCGAGGCCGTAAGGTCGACGAGTGGAAGCTCCGCCCCGAAGCGCACGACAACCACTGGCTCGATTGCACTGTCGGCTGTGTCGTCGCCGCCTCCCTCCTCGGCGTTGCCCTCACCTGCGCCACCTTCGTCAAACCCCGAGCTCCCACCGCCAAGCTCAAACTCTCCGCCCTCCAACGGCGAAGATAAAGGAAAGAAGTTTGTAACAAAGGCGGAGCTTCTTTGTCTGATACAAGTGATGAGAGACGGAGCCCCATCGTTTTCATTGCCTCAAAACTTTTTGGGGAAAAGTGGAAAGTTGGGAACAAAACGCCGAGTTCGTTCTTTAATGGACAGTGTACATTTGGGCGGATTGTCTCACTTCGTAAAGACGTCGAATCCTTGTACGAAAGAGTGGCCCAATTGTGCCTCGGGCAAATGACGCCGCCCAACGGCTCTGTGAGCGGAGGGAAGTTCATGAGATACGGTTCAGTTTGCAGCGGCATTGAGGCTGCTTCGCTCGCATGGGCGCCCTTGGGGTGGCGAGCCGCCTTCGTCAGTGAGGTCGAACCCTTTCCGTCGGCGGTGCTGATGGAGCGTTGGGGCGCCACCAAGCCCAAACGCCCCTTGTTGCCCGAGGCGGCGACATCGGAGAAAGACCGCAAGCAACGGGAGTCGTGGCTTCGCGCGATCGACAAGCTCCCCGGGCATGGCACCCTGCCCAACTTGGGGGACTTCACGAAGATTCAGGAGGGGGATTATGACGGAAGCATCGACTTGCTCGTTGGGGGATGCCCCTGCCAAAGCTACAGCATCGCGGGTTTGCGAAAAGGACTCGAAGACCCACGAGGCAATCTCACCCTCGAGTTTGTCCGCCTGGCTTATCGCTCACGGGTGCGTTGGCTCGTTTTTGAGAACGTGCCGGGCATCCTTAGTTCGGGAGAGCACGGCAGCGATTTTGCCCAGTTCCTATCGCTCCTCGTCGGGTGGGAAGTCCCCGTACCCAAGCGCGGATGGCGCACCGCCGGCATCGTCACCAACGCTCCCGGCGCCTTCGGGGTGGCATGGCGAGTGCTTGACGCTCAGTATACCCGAGTGGCCTCGTTTCCCCGTGCCGTCCCCCAGCGAAGACGTCGTCTCATCCTTGTCGGATATCTTGGAGACTGGCGCCGTGCCGCCCAAGTATTCTTTGACGGAGACCTGCGCAGCCGGGATACTCCACCGCGCCGAACGACGCGGGCGGCCCCTGCCGGAGATTCTGCGCCTGGCGCTGGAAGCGGTTGTCTGCGGATGCGCTCCGGCAAGGAAGGCGGAGGCAAAGGCGCGCTCGTCGGGGAAGAACTGAGCCACACCCTCGCCACGGGGAACGACCAGGTCTGCTTCGACCTGCGCGAGGGCGGGAACACCGCCTCCAACCTCTCGCCCGCCCTCCTAGCCACCGACCACAAAGGCGGAAAGGCCGTCTCCTTCTTCCCCCAATTCCTCGGGAAAGGGACGGCGCCCACCGAGGAGTGCTGCGGGACGCTCATTAACGCGGGGGCGCCGGGACACTCCAACGCCGTGGTGCTCTTCGACAACCACAACGGCTCCCGCTTCTCGGAACAGACGGAAGCCGCCAACGCCGTGATCGCACACTATGGCACCGGAGGGAACAACACGCCCCTCGTGCTGAACGAGGCCTTCGGCTTCCAAAAGAACGACGCCGGGGGCTACCGCATCCCCGAACAGAAGGAAGTGTCCCCCACGTTGCGTGTGGGAGGTCGCCCCTCCGTCGCCATCGCCGAGAATATCATCGGGCGAAAGGCGGAACAGGGCGGCAACGGCCTCGGGGTACACGAGGAGGTGGGGTACACACTCAACGCCTCGGATGTGCACGGCGTGGCCTACCTCAAGCCGCCCCATGGCATCGTCCGTCGCTTGCTCCCCGTGGAATGCGAGCGACTGCAGGGAATGCCCGATCACTACACGCAAATCGCGTGGAAGGGCAAACCCGTCGAGGCGTGTCCCGACGGCGCCCGTTACAAGGCCATTGGCAACTCCATGGCCGTCAATGTCATGCGTTGGGTCGGCGAGCGCATCCAACGGGTAGAGGAGGACATCAATGGCAACGGATGAAGCGCGACTGCGAGAACTCGCCGGTCAGCCCAAGGTGGTCGAGGTCGATGGCCCGCAGGCCGTCCACCGTGTCGCCAAAGAACTCCGCGCGCACGGGCTGGGCCGCGCCCGCGGGCCAGACGTCGAGGATGCCGCCGCGCAGGGCGAAGGTCAGCGGCTCGGTCACCAATTCCTCCCGCGTGTAGCCCAGGCCCGTAAGCGCCCCGGCCAGCGTGTCGAAGGGGAAGTCCGCGTTGAGGCGGAGGCTCAGGCTGGCCCTGTCGAGGGCCTTAGGGTCCGGCGCCGGCTGGAGCAGGGCGTGGATGGAGGCCACGATGAGGCAGTGGCCCTCCGCCGCGAGGATGTCGCGCACCTGGGCCATCCGCCCGCCGGTGAGGAGCGCCTCCTCGTCGTCCGCCGGGGCGAGCGGCAGGAGGGGCACGCCGGGCAGGAGTGCCGCCGCGTCCGCCAGGGCCTGATCCGCCGTTTCCGGCGAGGGCGTCACCAGGAGCATCCGGCCCTCTCCCAGGAGGCTCGCCGCCATCGCCGCCACCGGCATCGGCACGTCCCCCACCGCGAACACGCGCGCCTGCCGCGGGAGGATTCCCTCCAGCAGCTTCGCGACCTTCGGCGCCACCTCCGCCAAGCGTTTCATCACGCATAGCATACCAAAAGCGGCCCCCGGCCAATTCGACCGTGCCGGGCGCCGTATCTACTTGCGGAGGGCGAAAAAGGGAGCGCGAGGTCTCAACCATCCTCCAGTGTCTTAAGGATGAGGAAGACAATCCAGCCAACGACGGGGAGAAGTGCTATCCAAACATTGCCGTGCGAGGTGTTCTTTGAGGAAGCGTTTGGCTTCGTCCATGGGTGGATTCCTTTATGACATCCAACAAGGGACATGCCAACATTTCTTTCCCGCTTTTATAAGCGTGCCGCTGTGTTCTGGGTAGAGGGGCAGAGGACGGGAGGCGCTTGAGTCTTGAGGATTTCTTTGCTAGCGTATTGGCATGGGAAAGATGTTTGCATTGGGAACCGCGTTGTGCGCGGCGGTTTGGGCGGGCATAGGCATGGCCGCGGAGCGGAGCGACGCGCCGGACTTCGTGATCGTCGCGCCGCGCTGCGCGGCGACCGACTGGGATCAGGCCGACGAACTGAACGCCTATGTGGGGAAGAAAGACTTGCGCGGCTATGTGGATGGCGCGGGCAGGTCGGGCTTCGACGACGCGGTCTGCGGCTGCGACCCCCTGGCGTGGGGGCAGGTGCTGGTCTATCATGCGCTCAACCACGGCGTCCCCGCGCAGGGCTGGGAACCGACCCCCTTCGAGGGTTCCGTGGGCTATGGCTCGGAGGACGTGCCGCGCGCGTCCTGGCCAGGCACGTATGACTGGAAGGCGGTGCGCGGCAAGCAGACGCTCGACGCGGAGGGCGGCCTGAAGGACATCCCCGTCGCGCGGCTGATGTGGAACCTCGGCCTCCTCGGCAAGGTGGATTACCAATC
The DNA here is from genome assembly GCA_018713405.1 of Candidatus Spyradenecus faecavium. Taxonomy (GTDB): domain Bacteria; phylum Verrucomicrobiota; class Kiritimatiellia; order RFP12; family DVOR01; genus Spyradenecus; species Spyradenecus faecavium. The sequence continues at coordinate 11,804 of DVOR01000129.1, forward strand.
CGCGCTGGGGGCGGCGGGGTCCATCAAGGTCGAGGACTTCAAGGCTTACTGCGGCTTCGCGGACGGCGCGATGTACAGCAAAATCCAGCGGAACGGCGCCATGGTGCCCTATTGGCCCGACCTGATGCGCCGCCTCCTGCGCGTGGGGGCGCAGACCGAGGCGCCGACGGTGCTTCAGATCAGCGGGCACATGATCGTGGTGGACGGCTGGGGCGTGGACGCCGACGGCAAGGAGTGGTTCCACGTGGACAAGGGGTGGGGCAGCGCCAGCGGGCGCTGGTGGGACTTGGATCAACTGGTCACTGAGGGTTTCGCCTTCTACCCCAACGTCTTCCCGACCGACCTCGGGGGCGTCATCGTCGGGCGCGTGGCGACCGACGGAGCGGTGCCCGTCCCCGGCGCAACGGTGACCTTGTCCACGGCGGACGGCAAGATTAAGGACACCGCCACCACGGATGCGAACGGCTGCTATGCCTTCATCGGTCTGCACAAACCTTCCGCCGACGCGGTGGTCGACCCCGCCGTGCCCTATCCCAAAGACCACTATACCTTGACCGTCCAGGCCGAGGGCTACGCCGACGCCCCTGCGCAGACCGTCACGGTCGAAAGCCACGTGGACGACCCGACGCGCGCGGCCAAGCAGGCCGCCTGGGACGAGGCGCACAAGGACGATAAGCCCGGGGAGGGCGAGGCGGCCCACTTCGAGCTGGCCTACGCCGGCGCCGTCGCGGACTTTTCGCTGACGCCCAACGCCATCTTCGTGACCGCCGAGGGCGGCGGCGACGGGCGCTCCTGGGAGACCGCGGCCTCGCTCAGGGACGCGCTGGCGCAGGCCGACGCCGTCCACCCCATCTACCTGGCCGCCGGCGATTACGACCTTGACGAGACGCTGGAGATCCCCGTCGGCCTCACCCTCCA
>DVOR01000020.1 GCA_018713405.1 Candidatus Spyradenecus faecavium
TACAGGAGCGCCCCTGACGGGGCGACCAGCGAAACCCTGTCCAAACTTCCAAGCCTCCAAGCTTCCAACCTTCCCGTAAGTCGAAAAGGGGCGGGTGGACGGCGGGGATCGTCCCCGCCGGATCGCCCGCACCCTTTGCGTCTTCGCGGAAAAGGGGGCGCCTTTGCCGCCAAACTTCCACGCTTCCTAACAAGGTAGGTTTTGGTAGAATAGAGGGGCAATCAGTGAAAGGACAGGAAATGTTTGAGTTGGATCATGCGTTGTTGGGTCGGTCGTTGCTGAACATCCGTTCGCTCTCGGACTCGGAGCTGGCGTATATGGTGGACCTGGCCATCGCGCTGAAGGCGCGGCGGCGTGCGGGGGTGCGCGGGGATCTGCTACGGCGGATGAACATCGCCCTCATCTTCGAGAAGAGTTCGACGCGGACGCGCAACTCCGCGGCGATCGCGGTGCGCGACGAGGGGGGCAACGCGGAGTTCCTGACGGGCCATGACACCCACTTCGGGGTGAAGGAATCGGTGGCGGACTCGGCGCGGGTGCTGGGGCGGCTCTTCGACGGGATCCTCTTCCGCGGGTTCAAGCAGAGCACGGTGGAGACGCTGGCGAAGATGTCGGGCGTGCCGGTGTGGAACGGCCTGACGGACGAGAGCCACCCGACGCAGTTCCTGGCGGACATGATGACCATGCGCGAGGCGTTCGGCGAGGTGAAGGGGCGGACCCTGGCCTATGTGGGCGACGGGCGCAACAACGTGGCGAACAGCCTGATGATGGGGTGCGCCAAGGCGGGCATCAACTTCGTGAACGTCACGCCGCGCGAACTCTTCCCGGCGGAGGAGCTGGTGGAGGCGGCGCGCGCGATCGCGGCGAGGAACGGCTGCGAGGTGCGCGTGGAGACCGACCCGAAGGCGGGGGTGAAGGGCGCGAACGTCCTCTACACCGACGTGTGGGTGAGCATGGGCGAGGAGGACAAGAAGGCCGAGCGGCTGGCGCTGTTGCGGCCCTACCAGGTGAACACGGCGCTCTGCGAGGCGACGGGCAACCTGGGCGGGGAGCTGATCTTCCTGCACTGCCTGCCGGCGTTCCACGACCACGAGACGGAGGTCTCGCGCGAGACGGGCGCGCTGGAGGTGACCGACGAGGTCTTCGAGGCGCCTTTCTCCAAGGTCTTCGACGAGGCCGAGAACCGGATGCACACCATCAAGGCGCTCTACGTCTCGGCGCTGTGCCGCGAGCCCGGATTCTGAGGGGGGGCGCCATGCAGAAGGACATCACCACGCTTTCCTGGGAGGCCTTCGAGGCGCTCCCGTTGCGGGAGAAGGCGCCCTACCTGATGCAGGACGACGGGATGCCGTTCCACACCATCTTCGCGCAGCAGTTCAACCGCGCGTTGCTGGAGCGGCTGTGCACGCTGGCGACGCAGATCCGGCGGATCTCCAAGCGCCGCGAGGGAGCGCTCTTCCTGGCGTCGCTGCTCAGCCACAAGCGGGCGATGCTCTACTTCTCGCAGCCCAGCAGCCGCACCTTCCTGTCGCACCTCTCGGCGTGCGAGATCCTGGGGATGCGCACCGGGTCCGTGCGCGACGCGGCCACCAGCAGCGAGCTGAAGGGCGAGAGCAAGGAGGATTCCGTCCGCACCTTTTCGTCGTACTTCGACCTGGTGATCATGCGCTCGCCGTCGCGCGGGCTGGCCGAGCGGATGGCGTGGGTGCTGGGGAACTCCGAGCGGAGCATCCCGATCATCAACGCCGGCTCGGGCAAGGACCAGCACCCCACGCAGGCGCTGCTCGACGTCTACACCCTCTTCCGCTCGTTCGAGGACCAGGGCGGCATCGACGGCAAGACGGTCGTCTTCGTGGGCGACCTGCTGCGCGGGCGGACCGTGCGGTCGCTCTCCTACCTGCTGACGCGCTTCGCGGGGGTGCGGCAGATCTTCGTGGCGCCGCAGGAGCTCCAGATCAAGGACGACATCCTGGAGATGCTGCGCAACCGCGGCATCGACTACGAGGTGTCGCACGACCTGCGGCGGTGGCTCCCCGAGGCCGACGCCGTCTACATGACGCGCATCCAGGACGAGTGGGACACCGCCAGCGGCGAGAGCGCCCGCATCGACACCCACGCCTTCAAGCTCGGGCGCGCCGAGGCCGACCTCATGAAGCCCACCGCCGCCATCCTCCACCCCCTGCCGCGCCGCGACGAGATTTCCACCGAGCTGGACAACGACCCGCGCGCGAAGTATTGGCGGCAGATGCGGAACGGCATGTGGATCCGCGCCGCCCTCATCGCCGCCACCTTCGGCCAGGAGCAGGCCATCGCCGACTACTACGCCGCGCACCCCAAACCGTGAACCGGAAGTTTGGAAGCTTGGAGGCTTGGAAGTTTGGCGCGCCGGCCACCAAGCCTCCAAACCTCCAAACTTCCAAGCTTCCCGCATGGATAAGACCCTCTTCACCTACACCCTGACGCCCGGGCAGGCCGAGACGCTCGGGCAGGTCACCGCCGGCATGAGCGCGCTGCGGCGCGTGCAGGCGCCCTACACCACGCTCGCGCTCAAGGGCCCCAAGCTCACCGTCATGCTCTACACCTCGGGCAAGCTGGTGGTGCAGGGCAAGGAGGCGCAGGACTTCGTCCTCTTCACCCTCGAGCCGCTGGTGCTCAAGCAGGCCACCCTCGGCTACGAAGAGGCCCTCGACCCCACGCTCTACGCCCCCCACATGGGCACCGACGAAAGCGGCAAGGGCGACATCTTCGGCCCCCTCGTCACCTGCGCGGCCTTCATCGACGAGGCCACCGGCAAGGCCCTCGCCGACCTGGGCGTGCGCGACTCCAAGACCATCGCCGACGGGCAGATCCAGAAGCTCGCCGCCCAGATCCGCAAGCTCCTCGGCCGCCAAAACGTCGCCGTCGTCCTCCTCCGCCCGCCGACGTACAACCGGCTCTACGCCAAGATCCCCAACGTCAACCGCCTCCTGGCCTGGTGCCACGCCCGCGCCATCGAGACCCTCGCCGAGCAGCGGCCCGACTGCACCCGCGCCGTGGTCGACCAATTCGCCCGCACCGAGGCCACCGTCGCCCGCGCCCTCATGGCGCGCGGCCGCAAACTCAAGGTCGAGCAGATGCACAAGGCCGAGCGCGACATCGCCGTCGCCGCGGCCTCCGTCCTCGCCCGCGACCTCTTCGTCACCGAGATGCGCCACCTGGGCGAGGCCGCCGGCCTGCCCCTGCCCAAAGGCGCCGGCCCGCAGGTCCCCGTCACCCTCCGCGCCCTCATCGCGCAAAAGGGCCCCTCCTGCCTGACCGACTTCGCCAAATGCCACTTCAAGACCGTCCACGAGGCCCTCGCCGCCACCGGCCACGGCGACGCCCTCCCGCTCGGGGAAGACTGATATGGACAAGACCATCGCCGCACGCACCGCGCCGCTCACCGGGGACTACTTCCCGCAGGGCGACAAATCGCTCTCCCACCGCGCCCTCCTCTTCGCCTCCCTCGCCGAGGGCACCAGCGTCATCCGCCGCTTCCTCGTCGGCGGCGTCACCCGCGCCATGCTCCGCTGCCTCCGCCAGCTCGGCGTGGACTGGACGCTCGACGAGGCGGCCCACGTCCTCACCGTCCACGGCCGCGGGCTCCACGGCTTCCGCCCCCCCGCCGAACCCCTCGACTGCGGCAACTCCGCCACCACGTTGCGCCTCCTCGCCGGCGCCGTCGCCGCCGCCGGCGTCCCCTGCGTCCTCACCGGCAGCGAAGGCCTCCGCCGCCGCCCCATGGGCCGCATCGTCGAGCCGCTCCGCGCCATGGGCGCCGACGTCGACGCCGAGGGCGACCGCGCCCCCCTTGCCTTCCGCCCCGCCCCCCTCCACCCCATCGCCTACGCCCTCCCCGTCGCCTCCGCCCAGGTCAAGAGCTGCCTCCTGCTCGCCGCCCTCGCCGCCGACGGCCCCACCGCCCTCAGCGAGCCCGGCCCCAGCCGCGACCACACCGAGCG
>DVOR01000130.1 GCA_018713405.1 Candidatus Spyradenecus faecavium
GGCATGGACCGCCGCATCGGCCCCAAGTTCCTCCAGGCCGGCCCCGGCTTCGGCGGCTCCTGCTTCAAGAAAGACGTGCTCAACCTCGTCTACCTCTGCCGCACCTACGGCCTCGACGACTGCGCCGACTACTGGGAAAGCGTCATCACCATGAACGAAGCCCAGCAGCGCCGCATCGTCACCCGCACCGTCAAGGCCCTCTTCAACACCCTCGCCGGCAAGCGCATCGCCCTCTTCGGCTTCGCCTTCAAGGCCAACACCGGCGACACCCGCGAGACCCCCGCCCTCACCGTCGCCAACCTCCTCGCCGAGGAACACGCCCAGATCGTCGTCACCGACCCCAAGGCCCTCCACAACGCCGAGCGCGACCTCGCCCACCTCCCCGACGTCACCCTCCAGCCCGACCCCTACGCCGCCGCCGAGGGCGCCGACGCCATCCTCATCATGACCGAGTGGGATTGTTACCGCGACCTTGACTGGGCCCGCGTCTACGCCGCCATGCGCAAACCCGCCCTTGTCTTCGACACCCGCAACATTCTCGACCACGCCGCCCTCCGCGCGCTTGGGTTCAAGACCCTCGCCGTCGGTCGCGCCTGATCCGTCGAGCCCCCTTCCAAAAGCCCCGCACCGCGGGGCTTTTTTGTACCCTCGTCTTGACGGTGCACCGCAGGGGGCCGGGGCGAAACCCTTAGGGGTTAGACCCAAAACCCTAAGGGTTTCGAGGCAAACCCTTAAGGGTTTCGGAAAAAGATGTGGACTTATTTGGAATGGGCCGGTGGAGGTGGGCCGCGAAGACGCAAAGGAACGCACGGTTCTGGACACTTCGCCGTTCGGCCCCTCAGGCCTCTCTACCGTGCCCATCCCTTGCGTTTCTGCAATTTTCCATTCTGGCGTCCTGTCGACGTGAGCAGGCACCCAATCTGCACGAATCTGCGAATTATCGAAGATTTTTCGAGCGAAGCGAAGCAACTTCTGCAGTTTTTGTTGTGCCGGGCGGGCCGTTGTGGATGCTGTTCCCTCAAACTTTTCCCCGGAGGCCATGGGGCGAGGGCGCTTGGGGGCTTCGCGCGGTGGGGGCTTTTTTGCTATCATAGCGCCCCGTGTTCGGGCAGAGTGGCCCGCATGAAACGGAGCGACGATGAGTAAGATCGGGTTTGACAACGAGGCGTATCTCAAGCAACAGGCCGCGGGCCTCATGGAGCGGGCGGAGGCGTTCGGCAACAAGTTGTATCTGGAGTTCGGCGGCAAGCTGATGTTCGATTACCATGCCGCGCGCGTCCTGCCGGGGTATGATCCGAACGCCAAGCTGCGCCTGTTGCGTTCGCTGGGGGACAAGGCGGAGATCATCCTGTGCGTCTACGCCGAGGACATCGAGCGCAAGAAGATGCGGGCGGACTTCGGCATCTCGTATGACGACGACGCGCTCAAGCTGATCGATTCGTTGCGGGCGTGGGACATCCATGTGTGCGCGGTGGTCATCACGCGTTTCGACGGGCAGCCGGCGGCGTTGCAGTTCCGCAACAAGCTGGAGGCGCGGGGCATCACCGTGAAGCTCCATCGCGCGGTGCCGGGTTATCCCGCGGACCTCGACCGGGTGGTCTCGCCGGATGGTTACGGCGCGAACGCGTACGTGGAGACGACGCGGCCGATCGTGGTGGTGACCGGCCCGGGCCCGGGCTCGGGCAAGCTGGCCACCTGCCTGACGATGCTCTACCATGACCGTATGGCCGGGCGCCCCGCGGGTTACGCGAAGTTCGAGACGTTCCCGGTGTGGGACCTGCCGCTGAAGCACCCGGTGAACCTGGCCTATGAGGCGGCGACGGCGGACCTGGGGGACATCAACATGATCGACCCCTTCCATCTGGAGGCCTACGGCAAGGCCGCCGTCAACTACAACCGTGACGTGGACGCCTTCCCGCTCCTGCGCGAAATCTGGACGCGTCTGGACGCCTCGGGCCAGTGCCCTTACAAGAGCCCGACGGACATGGGCGTCAACCGCATCTCCGCCGGCATCGTGGACGACGAGGTCTGCCAGGAAGCCGCGCGGCAGGAGGTGATCCGCCGCTACTTCCGCCACCTTTCCGACGCCGTGGCCAAGGGCGCGGGCGACAAGCACCCCGTGGAGATTGTGGAGCGGCTGATGCACCAGCTCCGCCTGAAGCCCGAGGACCGGCCCGTGGTGGTGCCGGCGCGCCAGGCCGCGCACGACGCGTCGCTGACGCACACGCTGGAGGGCGTGGCCTGCGGCGCGGCGCTCCAGCTGCCCGACGGCACGATCGTCCAGGGGAAGAACTCGCCCAGCCTGCACGCGGCCGCGGCCACCGTGCTCAACGCCGTCAAGCGTCTGGCCGGCATCCCGCAGGCGCGCCACCTGCTCGCGCCCGAGACGATCGCCTCGGTCACGCACATGAAGCAGGGCATCCTCAAGGGCAAATACGGCTCCCTCAACCTTGACGAGACCCTCGTCTCGCTGGCCATCTGCGCGGCCTCCGACCCCGCGGCCAAGGCCGCGCTCGAGCGTTTGGCCGACCTGCGCGACTGCGAGATGCACCTCTCGCACATGCTCACGCCGGGCGACGAGGCCGGACTCCGCCGCCTGGGCATCCGCGCCACGAACGACCCGCTCTTCGCCACCGCGGAGCTCTTCGTTGACGCATGATACTTTGGAG
>DVOR01000131.1 GCA_018713405.1 Candidatus Spyradenecus faecavium
GTCTTGCCGTGGTCGACGTGGCCCAGGAAGGTGACGACCGGCGGGCGAGGCCGGCGGCATCACCCAGCACATCGCGGCCTACACCATCCAGGTGGACCAGACCGACGACGCGGGCAACAAGCGCCTGATCACCTTCGTGGACACCCCCGGCCACGCGGCCTTCGAGTCCATGCGCGCCCGCGGCGCCAACATCACCGACATCGCCGTCATCATCGTGGCGGCCGACGACGGCGTGATGCCCCAGACCCGCGAGGCCATCAAGCACGCCCGCAACGCCGGCGTCCAGATGCTCGTGGCCGTCACCAAGTGCGACAAGCCCGACGCCAACCCGATGCGCGTCTACCAGATGCTCCAGGCCGAGGGCCTCACCCCCAGCGCCTGGGGCGGCGACATCGAGTGCTGCGAGGTCTCCGGCACCACCGGCCAGGGCGTGGACGACCTGCTCGAGACCATCCTCCTCCAGGCCGACGTCATGGAGCTGCAGGCCAACCCCAACCGCCGCGCCAACGGCGCCGTCATCGAGTCCCAGCTCGAGCAGGGCCTCGGCCCGACGGCCACCCTGCTGGTGAAGGGCGGCACGCTCCACGTGGGCGACGTCGTCCTCTGCGGCGAGTACTACGGCAAGGTGCGCGCGCTCATCGACGAGCGCGGCAAGCCGGTGAAGAGCGCCGGCCCCTCCATCGCCGTCAAGTGCACGGGCCTCTCCGGCGTGCCCGAGGCGGGCTCCGAGTTCCGCGTGATGCTGAACGAAAAGCGCGCCCGCGAGCTCGCCGAGAAGACCGCCGAGCAGAACAAGCTCGAGGCCCTCTCCGCCGCCCAGAACTCCGCCATGGCCGACTGGACCAAGATCCTCGCCGGCGGCGAGAAGGCGCAGCTCGACGTCATCATCAAGGGCGACACCCAGGGCACCGCCGAGGCCGTCGTCGAGTGCCTCAAGGGCATCGAGAGCAAGAAGGTCTCCCTCAAGATCCTCTACTTCGGCGTCGGCTCCGTCACGGCGGCGGACGTCCAGCGCGCGAAGGGCGCCCTCATCGTCGGCTTCGGCGTGAACTGCGAGCCCGGCGTGCAGTCGATGGCCCGCCAGAACGGCGTGCGCATCAACACCTTCCGCATCATCTACGAGCTCATCGAGCACGTCAAGCGCTGCATGCTCGACCTCATCCCGCCCGAGTACAAGGAGGTCGTCCGCGGCCACGCCGAGGTCCGCCAGGTCTTCGACATCAGCAAGCTGGGCAAGATCGCCGGCTGCCAGATGCTCGACGGCACGCTCCGCTTCAAAGGCAAGTTCCGCATCTTCCGCGGCAAGCACCAGATCTACGACGGCCCCATCGCCACCATGAAGCACTTCAAGGACGACGTCAAGGAAATCGCCCCCGCCCAGGAGTGCGGCCTCGGCTTCGGCTCCTTCGAGGCCTTCCAGGAAGGCGACATCGTCGAGTGCTACGAGATGGAAGAGCTCCCCAAGACCCTCTGAGGCCCCGCCCATGCCCGTCAACCGCCTGGATCGCGTCAACGCCCTCCTCCTGCGCGAAGTCGCCGACGACCTCTACCGCGTCCTCCAATCCGACGCGGAGATCGATGTCGCCGGCGTCACCGTGACCAAGGTCGAGTGCGCCCCCAACCTCCGCACCGCCACCGTCTGGGTCTCCATCCGCGACGCCGCCGAGCACCCGAAGTACCTCCGGCGCCTCTCCAAGCACGCCAAGGAGATCCAGGCCCTCATCAACCGCAACCTCACCCTCCGCTTCACCCCCCACCTCCGCTTCCGCCTCGACGTCGGCATCGCCAAGGGCGACCGCGTGCTCGACATCCTCAGCCACCTGCCCCCGCCCGCCGACGACCCCGCCGACGACGGCGCCCCCGCGGAGCCCGCCCCGTGAACGACGTCTTCCCCGACCCCGACGGCATCCTCCCCGTGGACAAGCCCGCGGGCATGCCCTCGCACGTCATCGTCACCACCCTCCGCCGCAAGTTCGGCTTCGCCAAGGTCGGCCACGGCGGCACCCTCGACCCCGACGCCACCGGCCTCCTCCTCATCCTCCTCGGCAAGGGCACCAAGATCTCCGACCGCGTCATGGGCGGCGACAAGACCTACCGCGGCACCATCCGCTTCGGCGTCGCCACCACCACCCAGGACCGCCTCGGCGACGTCCTCTCCGAGCGCCCCACCGACGGCCTCACCCAGGCCGCCGTCGAGGACGCCATCGCCCGCGACTTCCTCGGCGACCTCTTCCAGAAGCCTCCCATGTACTCCGCCGTCAAGATCGCCGGCCAGCCCCTCTACAAGATGGCCGTCCGCGGCGAGGAGTGCGAGCGCGAGGAACGCTTCGTCCACATCTATTCCTTCAAGGTCACCGCCTTCCGCCCCGCCCCCGAAAAGGCCGAGGCCGACTTCGAGGTCCGCTGCTCCAAGGGCACCTACGTCCGCACCCTCGCCAACGACCTCGGCGAGGCCCTCGGCTGCGGCGCCCACCTCTGCGCCCTCCGCCGCACCGCCTCCGGCAAGGTCACCCTCGACCGCGCCACCCCCTTCGCCGACCTCCTCGAGATGACCCGCCCCCAGATCGAGCGCCTCGTCATCCCCAGCTCCGACTACCTCTCCGGCACCTTCTGAATGGAACCCGCCCCCGTCGAGACCCTTGACGCGCTCCCCCCCGGCGCCGTCGTCGCCGTCGGCACCTTCGACGGCGTCCACCTCGGCCACCGCTCCCTCCTCCGCGCCATGGCCGACTTCGCCGCCGCGCACGGCCGCCCCGCCTGGGTCCTCACCTTCGCCGGCTCCCCCCTCACCCTCCTCGACCCCGCCCACGCCCCCGGCCTCCTCATGGACCGCGAGGCCATCCTCCGCCAGCTCCGCCTCACCGTCCCCGACGCCCACGTCATCGTCCAGCCCTTCGCCCCCGCCTTCGCCGCCCTCCCCGCCGACGCCTTCGCCGACGCCCTCCGCGGCGCCGTCGTCTTCTGCGGCGAGGACTGGCGCTTCGGCGCCCGCGCCCAAGGCACCCCCGACTTCCTCCGCGCCCGCGGCCTCGACGTCCACGTCGTCCCCTACGCCCACTGGCGCGGCGAACGCGTCTCCTCCACCCGCATCCGCGCCGCCCTCGCCGCCGGCGCCCTCGACGCCGCCGCCGCCATGCTCGGCCGCCCCTGGGCCTTCACCGGCCGCGTCGTCCACGGCCGCGGCCTCGCCGGCCCCACCTTCGGCGCCCCCACCGCCAACCTCCCCTACGTCGGCCGCGCCGGCGAACGCATGGCCCCCCTCGCCCGCGGCGTCTACCGCGCCCAGGCCCTCCTCCACGAGATCGCCTGGCCCGCCCTCGTCAACTTCGGCGTCGCCCCCAGCCTCAAAGGCGAGCCCGCGCCCCTCTTCGAGGCCCACCTCCTCGGCGCCGACCTCGACCTCTACGACGCCAACCTCACCCTCTCCCTCGACGCCCCCCTCCTCCGCCCCGAACGCAAGTTCCCCACCCTCGACGCCCTCCGCGCCCAGATCCACGCCGACCTCGAGGCCTGCCGATGACGCCCCTTCTCCGCGAAGACGCAACTGTGCGGGGACGGACGTGCGCTTCACCGGTCGCCCCTGCGGGGCTCCCTACCGCGCACGTCATCCCCGCCCAATTGGGCTTCTCCGGGAAGAGACAGGTCGCGCAAGGGGCGGACGCGGTAGTGAGCGAAGCGAACGGTGAAGCGTCCGAGCCCTTGCGCACCTTCGTGTCTTCGTGGACCTGCGCCCGCCGGAGGGCCGCATGAGCCGCTCCGCCCTCCTCTTCCTGCGCGGCCTGCGCGACGGCCTCCCCATCGGCGCGGGCTACTTCGCCGTCTCCTTCGCCTTCGGCATCCAGGCCGTCGCCGCCGGGCTCGACGCCTTCCAGACCTTCGTCCTCTCCGGCAGCAATCTCACCAGCGCGGGCCAATTCGCCGGCATCGGCGTCATCAAGGCCGGCGGCGCCCTCGCCGCGATGGCCCTCACCCAGCTCGTCATCAACCTCCGCTACTGCCTCATGTCCTGCGCCATCTCCCAGAAGCTCGCCCCCGGCGTCCCCTTCTGGCACCGCTGGCTCATCGCCTTCGGCGTGACCGACGAGATCTTCGCCGTCAGCGTCGCCGCCCACGGCCGCCTCCGCCCCGCCTACTCCTACGGCCTCATCGCCGCCGCGTGGCCCGGCTGGGCCGGCGGCTCCCTCCTCGGCGCCGTCGCCGGCGACATCCTCCCCGCCACCGTCTCCCAAGCCCTCGCCATGGCGCTCTTCGCCATGTTCGTCGCCATCGTCGTCCCCGCCGCCCGGGCCGACCGCCGCGTCCTCCTCGCCTCCTTGTCCGCCGCCGCCCTCGCCTACGCCCCCTGGACGGCCGCCCTCGGCGAAGGCATGCGCGTGGTGCTCGTCACCCTCCTCGTCGCCGGCGCCGCCGCCTGGCTCTGCCCCCTCCGGGACAAGGAGGCCCCCCATGCCTGAACGCGTCTGGCTTCACATCGCCGTCATGGCCGCCGTCACCTACGCCATCCGGCTCCTCCCCCTCATCCTCCTCCGGCGCGAGATCCGCAACGTCCGCTTCCGCTCCTTTCTCTACTACGTCCCCTACGCCACCCTCACGGCCATGACCGTCCCGGCCGCCCTTGTCGCCACCCCCCACTTCCTCTCCGGCCTGGCCGGCCTCCTTGTCGCCGGCCTCCTTGCCTACCTTGGCCGCAGCCTCCTCTTCGCCGCCGCGGCCGCCTCCCTCGCCGTCTGGCTCGCCGAACGCCTCCTCTGATCCCCATGCTTGTGCTATACTGACGGCAAAGGAGCGCGCCCTTGACGTCTGTCGCCTCGAGGCCCCTTCACCCGTCTCCATGCTCTATCAGGGCGGCTATCTCACCATCAAGGACTTCAGAAACCCCTTCTTCACCCTCGGCGTCCCCAACGAGGAGGTCCGCCTCGACCTCAACTCCCTCCTCCTCCAATACGCCGCCAAAGACCCCGCCACCCACACCCTCACCGAGGCCCTCGTCGAAGACCTTGCCTGATTCCTTTGGCCCGCCGGGTGGCGAACCAGGCCTCCAAACCGCCAAACTTCCAAGCTTCCGAATTGGCCCCGCCCAGGGGCCGATTCCAAATAAGTCCTTATGCATTTCCGAAACCCTTAAGGGTTTGCCTCGAAACCCTTAGGGTTTTGGCTCGAACCCCTTAGGGTTTCGCCTCGGACCCTTTAGGGTTTGCGTCTTTGCGGACACAGGGTGTGTGGGGGGCGGATGGGGCGTGGGCGCGGGGGTGGGGTGTGCTATAATGGGGGACGAAAGGAACCTTGACATGAAGCAGAGCCTGATTGCGCTGGTGATGGCGCTGGGTGTGGCGGCGGGCGCCGTCGCCGAGAACGTGAAGCTGCCTGAGCCCGTGAAGACGGGCGGGATGCCTTTGATGGAGGCGCTCGCCAAGCGCGCCACCAGCCGCCGCACCGCCGGCGAGGCGCCCACGCCGCAGCAACTCTCCAACCTCCTCTGGGCCGCCAACGGCGTCACCCGCCCCGACGGCAAGCGCACCGCCCCCTCGGCGATGGACAAGCGCGAGATCGAGATCGCCGTCCTCACGAAGGACGGGCTCTTCACCTGGGACCCCGAGGCCAACGAGCTGATCGAGACCCCCGCCTGCGTGGAGCTGGATGACCAGCTGCGCGGCGCCTCGGCCCTCCTGGTCTACCACTACGACAAGGCCATGCAGGCGCGCGACGCCGCGTTGGCGGACTGCGGCTTCGTCGGGCAGAACGTCTATCTCTTCTGCGCCTCGGAGGGGTGGAAGACGGTCTTCCTGGGCACCGTCGACCGCGCCAAGTTCGCCGTCGCCCTGGGCCGCGGGGAGGACGAGATCCTCTTCGCGCAGCGCATCGGCGTGAAGTAAGGTGGAGACGCGGTTCGAGAACGAGCGGGTCTCCGGGCCGGCGGGCTTTCGCCTGTCGGCCCCCTTCGCGCCGATGGGCGACCAGCCCGAGGCCATCGACGCGGTCTGCCGCGGCTTCGAGCAGGGGGCCGCGCGGGAGATCCTCCAGGGTGTGACGGGCAGCGGCAAGACCTTCACGATGGCCAACGTCATCGCCCGCCTGCAGAAGCCCACGCTCGTTATCTCGCACAACAAGACCCTCGCGGCCCAGCTCTATGCCGAGCTGAAGGGCTTCTTCCCGGACAACGCCGTCGAGTACTTCATCTCCTACTACGACTATTACCAGCCCGAGGCGTACATCCCCCAGACCGACACCTACATCGAGAAGGACGCCTCCATCAACGAGGACCTCGAGCGCTTCCGCCTGGCGGCCTCGCACGCGCTCCTCGGCCGGCGCGACACCATCATCGTCGCCTCCGTCTCCTGCATCTACGGCCTGCTTTCGCCCGAGGATTACCGCGGGTTGATGATTTCCCTGCGCGAGGGCCAGGAGATCGCCCGCGAGGACCTCATGGCCCAGCTCACGGAGATCCAGTACACCCGCAACGACTACGAGCCCAAGCCCGGCGTCTTCCGCGTCCGCGGCGACGTGCTCGACATCTTCCCCTCCTATTCCACCGAGGGCATCCGCGTCTCCTTCTTCGGCGACGAGATCGAGTCCCTCAAGTCCATCAACGCCGTGACGGGGCGCGTGGCCGGGTCGATGCCTTCGTGCCTGCTCTCGCCCGCCAAGCAGTTCGTCATGCCCAAGAGCCAGCTGATGGGCGGCGTCGAGCGGATCAAGGCCGAGCTCCGCGAGCGCCTGGCCGAGCTCGACCGCGACGGCAGGCTCCTGGAGGGGCAGCGGCTGCGCCAGCGCACGGAGTATGACCTGGCCATGCTCGCGGAGATGGGCTATTGCACCGGCATCGAGAACTACTCCGCCCCGCTGGCCGGGCGCGCGTCGGGCGTGCCCCCGCCCACGCTCATCGACTATTTCGGGGGCGACTTCCTTTGCATCATCGACGAAAGCCACGTGACGCTGCCCCAGATCCGCGCGATGTACAACGGCGACCAGGCCCGGAAGCAGATCCTGGTCGACAACGGCTTCCGCCTGCCCTCGGCCAAGGACAACCGCCCCCTCACCTTCCAGGAGTTCGACGAGCGCGTGGGCCGCATCCTCTACGTCTCCGCCACGCCCGGCCCCCACGAGCGCGCCGTCTCCACCCTCACCGCCGAGCAGGTCATCCGCCCCACCGGCCTGCTCGACCCCGTGGTGGAGGTGCGCCCCCTCGCCGGGCAGATCGACGACCTCATCGAGGAGATCCGCGCCAACGCCGAGCGCGGCGGCCGCACCCTCGTCGCGGCCCTCACCAAGCGCGCCTGCGAGGACCTCTCGCAGTACCTCGCCGACATCGGCGTCCGCGCCGAGTGGCTCCACTCCGACATCGACGCCATCGGGCGCGTGGACATCCTGGGGCGCCTGCGCCGGGGCGACTTCGACGCGCTCATCGGCGTGAACCTCCTGCGCGAGGGCCTCGACCTCCCCGAGGTCACCCGCGTGGCCATCCTCGACGCCGACAAGGAGGGCTTCCTCCGCTCCGAGACCTCCCTCATCCAGACCGCCGGCCGCTGCGCCCGCAACGTCGAGGGCAAGGTCATCCTCTACGCCGACGTCGAGACCCCCGCCATCAAGGCCGTCCTCGAGGTCACCCGCGAGCACCGCGCCAAGCAGGAGGCCTACAACGCCGCCCACGGCATCGTCCCCCACACCGTCCGCCGCGCCATCAACGAGGACCTCACCGCCGAGGACACCCCCGGCGGCGCCGCCCCCCAGGCGCCCGGCCAGC
>DVOR01000021.1 GCA_018713405.1 Candidatus Spyradenecus faecavium
CGCCTGCTTGCGGGCGAGGGCCTCGGCGCGGGCGCGCTCGCGCTCGCGCTCCGCCGCCGCCTGGGCGGCGCGGGCCTTGGCCTCGGCCTCTGCACGCTCCTTGGCGATGGCCTTCTCCAACGTCTCGAGGAGCGCCTGGGCGTCCTGCGCCTTGGCCCGCGCGGCGGACGCGCGCGCCTCTTCCACGCGCAGATGGGCGGCGGCGCTGTCCGCCTCGTCCTGACGGAGGCGGAGCGCCTGGGTCGCGGCCCGGGCCTCCTCCGCCGCGCGGGCGACCGCCGTGTCGGCGTCGTCGGCGAAGGAGCCCGCGAGGAGCCCGCCCTCGGCCTGCGCGGCCTGGTTGGCCACCCGCGCCTCCTCGGCCTTGCGCAGGGCCTGCCGCGCGGCGGCCTCCGCGGCCTGCGCCTCGGTCTGCGCCCGAAGCGCCGCCTCATGGCGTTGCTTGGCCGCGGCCAACCGCTTCCCCGCGTCGGCCTGGATGGCCTGGGCCTCGGCCAGCTGCCGCTTCGCCCCGGGCAGTTGCTCGGCCAGCGTCGGCGGCTTCGGCGGCTCCAACAGCTTCTGCTTCGCCTCCTTGGCGTCGGCCTCCTTGCGGATGGCCGCGCGCTCCTCGGCCAGGCGCCGCTCCAGCTCGGTGGTGTCGGTCACGGCCTGGCGCACGTCCAGCACCTCCGCCCGCTCCAGCGCCAGCGCGTCCAGCGCCGACTGGCACAGGAACTTCTTCATGCGCAGCGAGGCCCACGCGCTGCCCGCCGTGTCCTCCTTCGCCTCCGTCTCCTCCATCAGGGACTGCGCCCGCCGGAAGAGGCGGATGGCCTCCTCGGTGTCGCCGCGCTGCGTGGCCTCCTGCGCCTGCACAATCAGCCGGTTCGGCTCGCGCAGCGCCTCGGCCACCCGCGTGGCGACCGCCGCCGCCTTCTCCTCCTCGCTCTCGCCGAAGGGCCAGGCCGCCGCAGCCTGCCCCGCCACCAACGCCGCCAACGCCGCGGCCGCCCAAAACCGTCCTTTCATTGCCGTCTCCCTTCTTTCCAAGGCTCCACATGGATCGTCACGATCGCGTCCGCCCCGAAGGCGCCGCGCAGGGCCTGCTCCACCCGGTTCGCGATGGCGTGCCCTTCGCGCACCGTCATCGCCGGGTCCACCCTGAAATGCATCTCGATCACCGCCACGCTCCCCACCCGCCGGCTCCGCAGGTGGTGCGGCTCGGACAGCCCCTCCACCCCGTGCACCAGCTCCAGGATCCGCGCGTTCTCGTCCGCCGACATCCCCTGCTCGGCCAGCTTGTCCACCGCGTCGCGCACGATGTCCCACGCGATCTTCAGCAACACCGCCCCCACCCCCGTCGCCGCCAACGGGTCCAACAGCGACCAATGCCCCCCGAAGAGCGCGCCCGCCCCCACCCCAACCGTCGTCGCGATCGACGAGAACGCGTCGCTCCGATGGTGCCACGCGTTCGCCAGCAGCGCGTCGTTCCCCGTCTGCCGCGCCACCCGCGCCGTCACCTGATACAGCCACTCCTTGATGACGATCGAGGCAAACCCCGCCCAGAACGCCACCATCCCCGGCCGCGCCGGCAGCTCCCCATGCGCCCACGCCCCCCACAACGCCGCCGCCCCGTGGAGCGCGATCGCCAGCCCCACCCCGCACAACGCCACGCCAACCACCGCCGCCGCCAACGTCTCATACTTCCCATGCCCGTAAGGATGGTCGCAATCCTGCGGCTTCCCCGCCAACCGCATCCCGATCAACACCGCGAAATCCGTCGCGAAATCACTCGCCGAATGCGCCGCGTCCGCCACCATCGCCGACGACCGCCCCAACAGACCCGCCACGAACTTCGCCAACGTCAGCGCCGTGTTCACCCAAACCGACAGCCACGTCACGCGGTTCGCCCGCGCCACCCGTTCCTCCGTGCTCAATGCCTGCGTATCCATGCTTACCCTTTATTATAGCACACCCGAGGGGCGCTTCGCGCCCCGGAGAACGGAGAACGGAGAACAGAGAACGGAACGCCCCTGACGGGGCGACGGGCGAAGGTTGGGGCCAAGCTTCCAAGCCTCCAATTACTCCACCGCCGCCCGTCCTATTGGTCCTATTGGCCCTATTTGTCCTACCGCGCCGCCCACCCCGCCGCCCACCTCCTGTACAGCAAGGGATGGGCACGGTAGTGAGGCCCAAAGGGCCGAACGGTGAAGTGCCCAGGCCCTTGCGTCCCTTCGCGTCTTCGCGGAACCCCTCCCCTTCCATTCTGCATAAGTCCACATCTTTTTCTGAAACCCTTAAGGGTTTGACCCAAAACCCTTAGGGTTTCGCCCCCAACCCCTTAGGGTTTCGCGAACGCCCCCTCCCGCAAACACCCCTGCGACGCACAGGAGGTTCAGGAGATTCACGAGATACAGGCGCGCCCCTGACGGGGCGACCAGCGAAACCCTGTCCAAACTTCCAAGCCTCCAAGCCTCCAAACTTCCAAACTTCCAAGCCTCCAGAATGGGCCGCCAAGCGGCCCATTCCAAATAAGTCCACATCTTTTTCTGAAACCCTTAAGGGTTTGACCCAAAACCCTTAGGGTTTCGCCCCCAACCCCTTAGGGTTTCGCGAAC
>DVOR01000132.1 GCA_018713405.1 Candidatus Spyradenecus faecavium
GGGGCGCCCGACTGTTTTAAGGAGGGCCTAGCCCCGGCTCAGGGGCGGACCTGGATGTCGATGGCGGAGGCCTCGGAGCGGACCTCGTAGCGGTACTCAGGCTGCTCGTAGACGTTGACGGACTGGTGGCCGGTGACAAAGGTGTTCCGCTCAATGTACCCCGTCTCGCCGAAGAGCACCCGCTCCAGCTCGTCGGCGGAGCGGCGGGCGACGTCGGCGGGGTCGGTCTGGTTGATGTACAGCTTGAGCTCCTCGATGCGCTCGAGCAGGCCGACGTTCTCGGTGTCGTCGTCCGGGATGAGGAGAACGAGGGCGTCGCGGGCGCGGCTGATGGAGACGTTGACGATGTTGCGCTTGTTGAGGAACATCTGCTTGCTTGCGCTGATGGAGGGCGGCGGGTTGAAGAGCGCCAGAAGGATGTCGCACTCGTCGCCCTGGAACCCATGGACCGTGCCGACCTGCACCTCCACGCCGGGGCGCCTGGGCAGCCGCTCGACGAGTTTCTTGACGAGGTCGGCCTGGATGCGGTAGGGCGAGATGAGGCCGATGCGGCACGGCGCCTCCGGTGAGAGGCCCGGATTGGCGGCGGAGACGTCCTCGACGAGGGCGCGGATGGCCTCGAAGGCGAAGAGCGCCGAATAGACGTGGTAGCACGAGCCCCCGCCGAGGCGCTTGGGCCGGAAGATGCTCTCGTAACGGCTGACGGGGAACTTCACCACGTTGAGGGGCCTGAGCCAATCGAAGCGCCCCAGCGCGAGCGGGCAGCGGTCCTCGGCCGTGCGGGCGTGCTGCAGGCACCCGCCATACGCGAACTTGCTGAAGAGCGTGCCGATGGCGGGGAGGCTGCGGTACTGGGTGAAGAGGCGCTCGATGGGGTAATTCTTGGGCGAGGTCGTGGGATTGGCGAAGTCCGTGAGCCCGACGAGGGTGAAGGCGTTCTGGTCCTTCCACTGCTCGATGGCGGCCGTGGGCTCAATCTGGTTGGGGTCGCCGGCGATGATGAAGTGCGGGTTGCCCCGCGCGCCGTGGAGGAGGTGGAGGATGGCGTAGAGGGGAATCATAGACGCCTCGTCGACCACGATAAGGTCCCACGGGGTGGTCCGCAGGTCATGGCGCGCGCCGGTGCCGCTGTCGATGAAGAAGTCGTAGGGGAAGCGGGCGATGGTCGTCACCACGACGGCGCGGTCGCCCAGGTGCAGGGCGCGGGTCTGGAAGATGTCGGAGCCCTCGATGACCTTGTCGCCGGTGGCGCCGAAGCGGGTCAGCCACGCCTTGTGCCCCTCGGGGTCGCACGCCATGACGCGGCGGGTGAGCACGTCCGCGGCCTTGTTGGTCGGGGCGAGGACGAGCACCCGGCAGGGATGCTCCATCGCCGGGACAAGCCGATCCCGCGCCAGGACGGTGGTCTTGCCGGTGCCAGGAGGCCCAAAGACGAACTCGATCCGGTCGGCGTCTGGCAGGTTGTCGCGCAGGTTGAAGTCGTCCGAGAGCTTGAGATCCTCGAAGGCCGTCCGCAGGGCCTCGAGCAGGAAGGCGGGGCTCTTCACCTTGATGACCGCCTCCTTGATCCGCCCCGGGGCAAGCTTCAGGGGGGACTTGTCGGCGAGCTTGGCGCGCAGGGTGAAGTTCTTGACGCTGACGACGTCGACGGTGATGGAGGTCATGCCGCCTTCCAGGTCGTAGAGGTCCACCCGGAGGTCGGAGAGCTCCTCGATGTGCCCGGGGATGCGGTCGTTCGGCTGGGAGAGCAGCAGCGTCCGCTCGGTCCCCGGCGCCCACGCCACCTGGGCGAAGGTCAGGGACAGCTCGCGGCTGCCGGCGCTCTGCTTGTTCTGCTCCTCGATCTCCATCCCGAGCAACGCCCGATACCACGCGCAGGAAAATGCCGGCAACGTCTTGGCCTGCTCCTGCAGCTCCTGCATACGGGTCAGTTGCTCGATTTCCCTGGAGGCCTTCCGCTCCGCCTCCAGGATTCTCTGGTCGTAGTTCACGGCGCACGGCGTAAGGTCGTCCTGGTCCGCCTCCTGCGCGACCGGCTCCGAGACCTCCGACGTCGACTCCGACTCCGACTTCGCCTTCGACTGGGCAAGCCGGGCGACGACGTCGTTCACGGCCTTGGCGGTGGCCCGCGGCAGGTCGGGCACGGCGGGCACGGCGACCGCGGGGACGGGGTCCGCCGCGGCGGGCGGTTCCGCCTTCTGGGCCTGACGGCGCCGCTCCTCCTCAAGGAGCCGCGCGGCCAGACGCAGGTCGGCCTCGTCCCTCAAGTTCAGGCTTTGGGCGAGCTTGCCCAGGTCCAGGCTGGCCCGGCTCTCCTCGGAAAGCCCGCTCTCCTCCGGGAGCGCGATGCCCAGCAGCCCGAGCAGGACCCGGGCCTCGGCGCTGAACACCTCATACCCCACGTCAAGGTCGTCCGCGGAGGCAAGCTCCCCGGGCGCGACGAAGTCGCCGTCCCGATCCAGCAGCCACTCCCGCTTGCGCAACATCTTGACGGTGAAGCCTTCGTAACGCTTGCTCTTCTCCCCGTAATAGCGATAGAAGACCTCCGTGCCCAACGCCTGCTCCATCGCCGCGGCGTCGGCGAAGCCCTCCCGCTTGATGAGGTCGAGCAAGGTACGCCACAGGCAGCGCGACCACGCCGTCGCCTGCTCCGCGTCCTCGGACCTGCAAATCCCCGCCACCAAATCCACGCACCCGTCGACCCACGCGACGCTCGTGGAGATAAGGGTGCCGGGGAGATTGTAGAGTGTCCTGTCGCCCTGCGTGGGGGCCTGGCTCTGCCGCCGCACGCAGACGGCCTCATGGACGCCCAGGCGGGTAAGGAAGTTGCGGAACAGCGGCCCCAGGTTCGCGTCCTGAAGATACGGGGCGTAGTCCGCCTCGTACAGGAAATAGGCCTTGGGCTTGGCCACGAAAAACGCACGAAGCGCCTCCGAGGGGAAATAGATGTTATCCGGCCTGGTCAGGCCGATCGTCCCCGGCTTGTCCACGCGCACGCAGGAGAGGATGGGGAACTCCATGAGCTCCCGGATCAACCGGTCCGCCGCCTTGGCGTCGCACCCGCGGAAATAGTCGAAGAAGATTCCGATGTTGTTGCACACCTGCTTGGCGGTCAGTCCTTTCCCTCTCTTGTACGCCGGCAGGACGATTTCGTAGATGTAGTCCTCACGGGTAGGCGCCGCGATGCCCAGTTGCCTGAGCAACGGCGCCACCCGCGGCTCCTTGGCCAACCGCTCGTCCAGGAAGGTGAAGCCGACGGCGATTTCCTTGGTGCGCAGAAACAGGCAATGCTTCCCCTTCGCGTCAAAGGCCGGGACGGCCTGCTTCTGCTCCGAGAGGAAGAGCGGGCGCGTGCGGGCGAGCTCCGCGCGGTCCTTGTTCTCGCCAAGCCACGCATAGAAGTCGCACAGCCAATCGATGCGCCGCGACGTGATGAAGTCTTCCTGAATCTCGCGGATCAAGGCCTCCCCCGAGGGACTCCCCGCCACCAACCCATCCAGATAGGCGCACAGCGGCTTGTTCGTGCGTTGCACGCCGTCGCGCTCGACGCCGACGAAGACCCACCGCGCCTCCGGCTCCCCCTTCAGCTCCGCCAACGCACGGTCGTCGAACAGCTTGGTGAGCGTCTCGTTCGCCCCCCAATAAGCCTGCCACCCAAAGACATACTCGCCGTCCCGCGTGGGCAGCAGGCTCGACGTGCGCATCCTCTCGCGGATGGCCTCATAGAACGGCCGGAACGAGAGCCGATGCGAGTCGCCCTCCGCCGCGAAGACCCCAGGGTCGACGGGGATGACGTTCAGCAGCCCATCGTCGATGAGCCGCCGCCTCGCCTTCACCCCGATGTCGCGCAGGCACGGCAACGCGTCCGCCGCCAGCTTGGCCAAGTTCTCGATCTGCCGCCGGTTGTGCTCCACCACGGGGATGCCCTCGCGGTTGTTCGTCAGCAGGAACGGCGCATGCACGATGAAGCTCAGCCCCGTGTGCACCTGCGTCTGGAAATAGCAGAACGCCGGCACGTTCGCCTCCGCGCGCAACCGCCCCTGCCCATCCAGGAAAAAGCCCACCGAGTAATCCAGCCCCATCTCCGTCTTGCGCGAGAACCGCCACAGCGACTCCCGCCGCTCCGCGCCATCCACGCGCCGCGTCAGACGCACCAAATCGGCGCGGACCATCTGCTCCCCCTCCACCGGGAAATGGAGCGACTGCGCCACCTCCTTGCCATAGGCCACGCGCGCCGCCCCGATCGCCACGTCAATGCGCCCGAGGTGCGACAGGAAGAGCAACGGGCGCGCCAGCCCCCGCAGCTTCTCCCGGATCTCCCGATACGCCCGCTCCCGCGGGCACTCCGGCTTGTCGAACGGGAAGAAGAAGAGCGTCTCCCCCGCCTCACGCCCCGGGAAATCCCCCTCCAGCAACACCGGCACGATGAACCGCTCAATACGGAACCGCCACGTGGGCGAATAGATATGCGGCGTCCGTGTGTACTGGAAGACCGCCTTGAAACCGATGCCGAACTTGCCGATCGCCGGCGAGCCCCCCACCCCATCCGCCGCCTTGCTCGACGCCCCCACGGAGACGATCGCGTTGATGTCCCCCAACCGCCCCGCCCGCCGATCCGCCCCCTCCGACGCCGGGTCCGATACCGAGAAATCCCGCGGCCCGTCATGCGCGAAGACCAGCCCCTCCTCCCGCAGCTCAAACCGCACCCGCGTCGCGCCCGTGTCATCCGCGTTCTGCAACAGCTCATAGACGAAATGCGCCTCATCGGAATAGGTGTCCACCACCCGATCCTGCACCTTCTCCAACGACGGCTTCTCCAACACCCGCGCGCTCTCCGCGCGGTCCCTGGCCAACGCCTCGAAATAGTCCCGCTCCTGCTGCGTCATCATCCCATTTCCCATCGCTCTGCACTCCTTCATCGATCCTGATTCTCCCTTACACTAACACACCCCACCCCCAAAAAGCAACCCGCCTCCCCCGACAGTGTCGAGGGAAGGTGGGGGCGCAGGGGCGAACGCGCCAGTCGCGTCTTCGCGAATGGCGGCGGGGCGCGGGTCAGCGGGTGAGCCAGGCGAGGAGGCGGGCGAGGGGGCCGGGGCGGCGGGCTTCGGGCGGGGGGATGGGATGGGCGTTGAGCTCGGCGTAGCGTTGGCGGAGGGCGTCCTGCGCGGAGAAGGGCTTGTCGCTGGGGGGCGGGAGGGCGTAGGTGCCGTCGGGCTTCATGCGGCGGGCCTTGGCGTCGTCGGCGCGGAGG
>DVOR01000133.1 GCA_018713405.1 Candidatus Spyradenecus faecavium
CGCCTCCAGGTTCCTGTTGTTCCCGCGCGAGAAGCACGAGCTGCCCATGCAAATCGTCACCTTCACCATAGGGGTCTCTCCTTTGACCCCTAGTTTATCCCATCTCCCCGCCCCCGCGCAAGCAAAAACGCGCCGTGCCTACGCGGGTGGGCGGGGTGTGGTAGAATGGGGGAATGAGAACGATGCTGGAACGGTTGAATGGGGCGGGGGTCGCGTTGGCGGCGCCTTTCTTCGTGTGGCTGGCGGGGATCGCGGTGACGCTCCTGCCGCTGGGGTTCTACGCGCCGGCGTACGTCTACGCGGGCAAGACGGCGGTGTGCGCGGCGCTGGTGGCGGCGTTGCGGCCGTGGCGCTTCGTGCGGTGCGGCGGCACGTGGCGCGACGTGGCCCTGGGCGTCCTGGTCGGGCTGGCGGTCTACGTGCTGTGGGCGTGGCCGGAATGCGTGCCGTGGGACGGGGTGACGGCGTGGTACCGCCGCTGGCTGGTGATGCCGATCGGCGGGATGCCGGACTACGCGGCCTCGTGGTGCTACGCGTGGGACCGCAGCCCGGCGTTGGCGGCGGCCAAGCTGGTGGGCTCGGCCTTCGTGATCGCGCCGATCGAGGAATTCTTCTTCCGGGGATGCCTGATGCGATGGCTCTCCCAGCGCGACTGGCAGGGGCTGCCCCTGGCGGCGGTGGGGCGGCAAGCCTTTTGGGCGACGGCGATCGTCTTCGCCTTCGAGCACGACCGCTTCGTGGCGGGGCTCTTGGCGGGCCTGGCCTACGGCGGGCTGGCGGTGCGCACGAACTCGCTCCGCGCCCCAATCGCGGCCCATGTGACGACGAACCTGATCCTGGGCCTCCACGTCCTGCTGGCGGATGCCTACCACTTCTGGTGATGCCCGCGCCCCGCGGGCCGGCCGCGCGGCGGGCGGCGGCTTTTGCTATGCTATGAGGCATGGATTGGTTTATCGCGGATACGCATTTCGGGCATGAGAAGATGCGGGCGAGGCGGGGGTTCGCCTCGGTCCGGGAGATGGATGAGGCGCTGATCGCGCGCTGGAACGCGCGGGTGCGGGAGGAGGACGAGGTCTTCATCGCGGGGGACCTGATCTGCCACAGCGAGTTGCCGCCGGCGGAGTACCTGCGGCGGTTG
The DNA here is from genome assembly GCA_018713405.1 of Candidatus Spyradenecus faecavium. GTDB lineage: Bacteria > Verrucomicrobiota > Kiritimatiellia > RFP12 > DVOR01 > Spyradenecus > Spyradenecus faecavium. The sequence continues at coordinate 1,139 of DVOR01000133.1, forward strand.
CACGGGCGCAAGCACCTGGCGGTGGGCAACCACGACCGCGTGTGGATGCGCGGGGTGGCGCTGGGGGAGTGGTTCGTGGAGGTGGCGCTGACGCTGGAGGTCTTCCGGCCGGGGCTGTGCGTGACGGTGTGCCACTACCCGATGCTGGATTGGTATCGGCGGCGGCATGGCGCGTGCCTGGTGTACGGGCACATCCATGACTCGCGCAAGGAACCGTATTACGACTTTCTGCAGACCATCCCGCGGGCCTACAACGCGGGGGTCGACGTGAACGGGCTGGGCCCGGTGACCCTCGAGGAGCTGGCGGCGAACACGGCGGCGTGGCGCGCGCGGCAGGCGACCGAGCGGCAGGTGACGAAAGGAGCATGGCGGCAATGAGGCGAAGGGATTTCCTGAAGACGTTGGGCGCGGCGGCGCTCTTGCCCGCGGCGGCGCGGGCGCAGGGGCTCGGCGAGGCGCCGGCGGCGGTGAGCGCGGCGAACCCCTTCGGCCTGCCGGGCGTCGGGGCGCGCCCGAACATCATCCTGGTGCTCTGCGACGACCTGGGCTGGGGCGACCTGGGGTGCTTCTGGCAGAACGGTCGGAAGGAAGGCCTGCCGCGCATCCACACGCCTCATCTGGACCGCATGGCCGCCGAGGGCGCGAGCCTGACCGACCATTGCACCACCGCGCCCGTCTGCGCCCCGGCCCGCGCCTCGCTCATGACGGGCAAGAACCAGGGCCACTGCAACCTGCGCGACAACGCCTTCGACGCGGCCATCGACCCGCACATGACCCTGGCGACCGTGCTCAAGACGGCGGGCTACGCCACCTGGCACATCGGCAAGTGGGGCATCGGCGGCGGTTACCAGAGCGGCACGAAGCGCACGGCCATGGCCTGCCAGGCGGGCTTCGACTACGGCTACGGCTATCCCGCGCACCTGCATGGCCACAGCTACTACCACTGCTTCGTCGAGGGCCAGACCGACATCGATTCCGCCACCAAGCAGTCGCCCGTGCTGGAGAGCTGGTCCGAGGCCGCCTATGCCGCCGCCGGCAACCCTGCGGGCTTCTCGCGCGACCAGGACGAGGGCGCGAAGACGGCCCAGTGGCGGCGCGTGGTGCCGAACGACGAGGCGCGCTTCGTCTACGACACCGACCTCTTCACGGCGAAGGCCAAGGCCCTCATCCGCGCCCACCAGGAGGGCCCCGACAAGGACCGCCCCTTCTTCCTGCAGCTCTGCCACACCACCATCCACGGCAGCGGCAACCGCCAGGTGGCAGACCCCGCCATCCGCGACAAGAGCGTCTTCCAGGTCCCCGGCGGCCCCTATCCCGCCCTGCGCGACGACGATGCGGCCTGGGGCGGCGGCGCCGACCTCGCCGGCTCCGTCAAGGGCGACGCCGAGACGGCCAACACCTGGATCCACCCCGACTACCGCGGCTACGCCACGCCCAGCCTGCGCCGCTACGCCACCGGCGTCCGCCGCCTGGACGACGCGATGGGCGACCTGCTCCACTTCCTGAAGGTGCGCGGCCTGGACAAGGACACGCTGGTGGTCTTCACCTCCGACAACGGCCCCGCGGGCGAGTACCTCTCCCCCGCCGGCCTCAAGTGGGTGGAGACGCTGGACTCCAACGGCCCCCTGCGCGGGATGAAGCGTTGGAGCTACCAGGGCGGCCTGCGCGAGCCCACCCTCGTGCGCTGGCCCGCCGCGGTCAAGCCCGGCCAGACCCTCGGGATGCCGTGCGACCAGACCTGCTGGATGCCCACCTTCGCCGAGGCCGCCGGCCTGCCCGCCCCCGCCCACTCCGACGGCGTCTCCCTGCTGCCGATGCTCACGGGCGCGGGTCGCCAGCTCGCCCAGCGGCTCTACACGGAGTACGTCGACGGCGGCTCGGGTCAGGGCTTCGGCCTGGAGCAGTCCCTTCGCGAAGGCGACTGGGCCGTGGTGCGTAACGCCGGCAAGGGCGGCAAGGTCGAGCTCTACGACCTGGCCGCCGACCCCGGCCAGGAGCGCGACGTGGCCGCGGACAATCCCGAGACCGCCGCCCGCCTGGGCGCCCTCCTCATGGCCAGCCGCA
>DVOR01000134.1 GCA_018713405.1 Candidatus Spyradenecus faecavium
CGTCAGATGTGTATAAGAGACAGCCTATGGGCTGGCGATCGCGGCGGGGAGCCTCTTCGCCGTCTTCTGGAGGTTTTTCGCGTGAGGGGGTGGCTGCGGCGGCTCTTCGCGCGGGACGCCGCGGAGCGGCGCGTCCTGGCGGCGGGTGGGCGTCGCCTGCGGAGCGGGCGGGGGAGCGCGTATGTGGAGTTCGCGTTCCTGGCGCCGCTCTTCCTGATGATGGCGTCACTGCTGATCGAGCTGGCGACCTTCTGGGACGCGTCGGTGATGGCGAACCACACGGCGTGGCAGGTGGGGCGGATCATGAAGGTGAAGCCCGACGGGGGCAAGGCGCTCTTCAAAATCAACACCCTCGATGCGGAGTCCGAGCTCGCGAAGCAGGCGGCGAGCGGGGTGAACGACGTCATCAAGCTGCTGAACGAGTTCGGCGACCAGCGGACGCTGACGACGGTGATGCTGATGTCGGGCAGCTCGATGGGCTACACGGGGGTGCCGGGGCACGAGATGGGCGACCTGCTCTCGATCATCGTCAAGGCGCCGATGGAGATGCTGACGGACGGGGAGAACGGGCTGAGCAAGATGCTTGCCGAGTCCCTGACCAAGAGCATGGACCTGCCGGACCTCTCGCAGATCGGCCTGCCGACGGGGGACCTGCTGGGTGGGTTGGCGAACACGCTGATGCAGGCCATCGCGCAGCCCATCTTCAACGCCGTGGCGAAGCAGCTGCTGAAGCCCGTCACGACGTGGGCGCAGAACGCGCTGAACGGCGTGGGGACGAAGATCTCCGACGCGCTGGGCCAGAAGGACGGCTCCTTCAGCGCCACGAAGCACTATGCGCGGAACCTGCAGAAGGCCTATCAGCGCGTGCAGTTCGCGACGATTGGCAAGGGCAAGAAGGGCGGGCCCCTGGTGAAGGTCTACACCAAGAACGAGGGCGACATCCGGTTCCTGGGGGCGACGGGGACGTTGCGTCAGCCGCACATCAAGGGGAAGGATCCCGGGTTGGAGGGGCAGGTGGCCTATGTGCGCGTGCGCTGGCCGATGGCGAGCGACTGGCTCTTCCCCTTCTTCTGGGGCGGCGACCGCTCCGACAAGGGCGTGTGGGCCACGGGCCATTGCCTGACGCTGCTGGAGCCGACGCTCAAGAACGAGCACCTGAAGTCCACCAACCCGACGGCCTACACGCCGCCGGGACAGAACCAACCGGGGGAGTACCAGCAGGTCTCGGACACGATCGTGCACGACCTGAAGATCGAGCTCTTCCTGATGCGCTACCGCAACGTGCGCGAGGAGCTGGACATGAAGGGCCCCGTCGCCAAGACCAAGCATCTCCAGCCGTGGAAGGACGTGGCCTATCCGAACAGCACCCCGAAGGTCTACAAAAAGAGCTGGGAGCAGGCGATAGGAGACAAGCCGTGGGACTGGAACTATTGGATCCTGGAGGCCACCCTGCGGTCTTACCTGTCGGGCTATCAGAGGCGTGAGTGGCTCTACTACGAAGGCTTGAACACCAAGCGCGAGCGTTACCTCGGGACGCTGGGCGGGCTGCCCACGACCGCGGGGTGGAAGGCCAACGCCGAGGCCACGGGCCGCTGGGAGGAGGCGCTGACGCTGGCGCAGGGGCACGGCCAGGCCGCGGGGTTGGCCGCCGGGCTGGGCACGCGGCTGAACGCCGCCATCGATGCGAGCGAGGCCGCCGTCGCGAAGCTGACGTCGCTGCGCGGGTGGCTCGACGGCACCATCGCGGAGCTGGACAAGCGCGTGGGCGGCAGCTCGGGCTCGAGCAACATCGAGCTGGACACCGACTCGATGCGGAGCCTTTCCGGGGACGACCTGACGGACGGCGACCAGTCGGTCACACCCGAGAACCTGAAGAAGAAGTGGGCGCAGACCTACGCCGAGCTCAAGAGCCTGCGCGACCGGATCAACGCCGTGGCGAAGGACATCGGGGCGGAATGCGAGGTCATCGCCTCGGTCTCCGGGGACCTTTCCCAGACCGCAAAGCAGGTGGACGAAGCCCTGAAGGACGCCAAGGGCAAGAAAGCCAAGCAAAAGGACTTCGAGGCGCTGGGCGCGCGGCTGCAGGCGTTGCACGACGCCGTCGGCCGGCTGGGCCTCGCCGCGGGGCAGCTCGGGCCGAACGTGGACAAGGCGATGGCGCTGGAGGTGGAATTCGCGCAAAAGCTGAAGCTGAAGAACGCCGAGGGGCTCGACCCGCGCAAGGTGGACTGGGACGCCATCGCCAAGAAGACCGCGCAGGGCGACGGCACGGGCGACGCGGACCTCGGGGACGAGGACCAGGGCGTCTACGGCGAGAAGGACGGAAAGGGGTACAAGCCATGGAAACGGTGAGGCGGCGGCTCTTCGGCGACCGGGGGGCGATCGGCTTCCTGATGGCGCTGGTGATGTTCTTCGTCTGCGGGATGCTGACGATGACGTGGAACACCTACACCCTCTCGCGCGAGAAGATGCGCGTGCAGGACGCGGTGGACGCGGCGGCGTTGGAGCACGCCACGTGGCAGGCGCGCGGGATGAACTGCCTGCAGAACCTGAACGAGGAGGGCTACGACGCGCTCTCCACGGCCATCTCGGGCTACGTGATCTCGGGCGCGCTGGTGGCCATCGCGCAGGCGGTGACGGCGATCCCGATCATCGGCCCCATCCTGAACGCGGCGCTGATCGGCGCCTCGGTGATCGCGTGCGCGGCCAGCACGTGGATCTGCGAGGTGGTGCTGAACTTCGTCAAGATGGCGCAGAAGTTCCACCAATACGGCACGTGCGCGCTGGGCTACCTCGCGGCGCAGGAGGTCGCCGCCTACAACGGGGCGACAGGGATCATCGGGCACTTCGCCAAGCCCGGGCAGAAGCTGGCCAGCCTGCCGATGCCCGGGGGGACGACGCTGGACCTGGACGTCTTCGCCTTCGGCCTGTCGCTCGCGCCGAAGGACACGCTCCTCCTGCCGGTGGAGGAGAAGCAGATGACGAACCAGCCGCCGTGGGACAGCGGGGAGTCCCTGGGGCTGGACGAGATCTTCACCACCATCAAGGAGGTCCCCGTCATCGGGGAGATCTATTGGCTGCCCGCGAAGATGCCCACCTTCTGGCCGCTCGTCTCCAAGTCCGTCAAGGGCAAGGACAAGGAGGGCAAGGAGACGACCGTGCCCGTGCTGCCCTCGCCGACGCTCTGGGTGGCGATGCGCGACTACCCGCCGCATGACGTCATCCGCGGCTTCGACGAGTGGCTCTTCGAGAAGGGCGCGAAGAACCTCAACGCGCTGGCCGAGCCCAAGAAGTCCGCCTTCCCCGTCATGGCCTACGCCGTGGGGCAGTGCGTGACGGGCGACCTGACGACCAACGCGCCCGCCGACCACCCCGCGCGGCCGCGCGGCTACGGCGCCGGCGCCAACGCCAAGCTCATCTCCCTGGAGGAGGCGCTCACCATCACCAACCACACCACCCTGCAGAAGGCGGCGGGATTCCTGCTCTACCACTGACATGACGGACACGGACGCGAGAGACGAGGCACGCAGCCGCCGGCGCTTCCTGAGGCGCCTGCTGGGCGAGCGCGGCTCGCTCTACGTTGAGTTCGCCCTCATGGCGCCGCTGCTGCTGGCGATGGGCGCCTTCATCTTCGACGTGGCCCACCTGACGCTCGTGCGCCAGCAGCTGGAGATCGGGGCGCGCTTCGCCGCGGACCTGGAGTCGCGCGCGCCGACGGCGTTCGGCGAGCTGCGGGAGCGGGCGCCCGGCTCCGCGCGCACCGCCCTGCACGCCTATATCGCCTACGCGACGCGCCCGGCGATCGGCACGGCCCCGACGGCGAACGACGTGTACGTGGCCTACCGCCAGCGACCCCTGCCCTTCCAGTTCCTGGGCGCCTTCCTCACCGGCAACGGCGACAAGCTGGTGAAGAAGGACGGCGCCAACAAGACGGCGATGAGCCTCTTCAGCGGCATCCTCAAGGGCGTGCTCGACCTGGTCTCCTTCCGCTGCGTGCGCTACATCACCGAGCCGCTGGCGGCGGACTACACCATCGGCGCGACCGTCTCCATGCGCACGCGGACCCTCTTCCCGAGGGCGCTCTACGGCCAAGCGAGCCCCGGGTGGGACCGCTCGTCGGTGCTGGCGGTGCAGGAGGAGCCCACCTCCGCCGAGACCCTCGAGCGCCGCTGGTGCTACATGCCCAACCGCGAGACCTTCGTGGACCGCCGCCCCACCTACATCAAGGCGACGGGCGACCTCATCGACAAGATCAAAAAGGCCTTCAAGCTGAAATGAGACTCCCGCCCACAGCCCTCAAGACGCTCCGCCTGCTGGCGGCCCTGGCCCTCGCGGCCGGGGGCGTGTGGCTGCTGCGCTTCGCGGCGCGGGACCTCCTGCGGCCCGTGCCCCCGCCGCCCGCCGGCGCCCCCGAGGAGCTCGTCTCCGCCCCCGCGCCCAAGGTGCTCGACCTGGCGGCGGTGGTGCCGCGCCCGCTGTGGACGACCTTCGGCGGGCTGGCGCCCGAGCGCACCGAGGAGACGCTGCCGATGCCCGTGGAGCAGGCCCGCGCCGAGGTCGCCGCCCGCCTGGAGGCCAAGGGGTGGCGCCCCCTCTCCGGCGAGCTCCCGATCGCCCAGGCCCAGCTCCTCGCCCTTTCCGGCGGCGAGGTCTACGCCACGCCCGACCAAGCCTTCGCGCAGGTCACCGTGACGGCCGACCGCGCCGGCGGCAGCCGCGTGCGCACCTTCCTGCTGCGCACCGAGGGCGCCGAGCCCGTCGACCCCGCGTCGCCGCCCGACGCCGACGGCCTGGCCCTGCTGGCGCGGAGCGCCGCGCGCCTGCGCCCCGAGCGGCAGTTGCCCGGCTGGATGGCCGCGCCCTGCCTGGGCCACGCCCTCACCACCCGGCTCGTCCAACGCCGCGGGGGGGCGGCCTTCTACCTCACCGCGCTGGTGCCCGGCGCGCCGGCGGAGACCCTGGCGCGGGTGGGCGAGGCCGCGGCGGCGGCCGGTTGGGCGCGCGAGCGCTCGCCCGTCGACGCCCTCCGCCCCGCGGGCGCGCCGGCCCAGGCCGTCGCGGCGACCTTCGTCTACCATAATGTGGCGTGCAACGTGCGCGCCGCCCCCGGTCCCCGCGCCGGGGAGACCACCCTTGTCTATCGATTCACGGACGACGAGGTCTACGTGCGTCCGCCCCGAAAGGAGAAACCATGAGCAACCCAAGCGGCTCCAACGCCAAACTCGCCATCGTGGCGGCGGTCCTGGTGGGCCTCTTCGCCATCGTGGCCATCAACCGCTATGTGCGCGAACGGACGGCCGTGCCCGAGACGCCGAAGGTCTGCGTCCTTGTCGCGTCCTCGGAGATCCCCGCCGGGGCGACGCTGGCCGAGGACCAGCTGACCGTGTCCGAGATCCCCGCCGAGGGCCTCTCCAACCTCCACGTGGCGCTGCCCAAGCGCGGCGAGGCCGGGTTCGAGGCCGCGCTCGCCGAGGCCAAGGCCAAGTTCGTCGGCCACGCCGCCAAGCGCCTCATCGCCGCCAACACGCCCGTCTTCTGGATTGACGTGGAGGAGGCGCCGCAGGCCGAGCTGACCGACCTCATCGGCGCGGACAGCCGCGCGGTGACGTTGCCGGTGGACACCGTGAGCAGCGTCTGCGGCTTCATCCGGCCCGGCAGCCGCGTGGACATCGTGCTCACGGCCACGGAGAGCCGCCTGGGCCTGCCCCCGCAGACCCCCGACGGCGAGGACCGCGTGGTCTCGATGGTCATCATGCAGAACGTGCCCGTCATCGCCACCGACCGCGCCTTCCGCCTGGGCGAGGAGGCCGAGGGCTACGGCACGATCACCCTGAACGTGCCCACGCGCGCCGCCCTCACCCTGGTGCAGGCCCGCACGATGGGCACCCTCACCTACCTGCTGCGCAACGTCCACGACGACCGCGTGGAGGGCGACCGCGCCCGCAACGTGGTCTATCCCGGCGCGGCTTTCTATGAGACCGTCCGCGCGCTCGGCGCGGCCGGGAAGGAGGATGCGCGATGAGAACGACCCTGACCCTGCTTGCCGCGCTCCTGGCCGTCGGCGCCCTTCAGGCCCGCGTGCGGGAGCTGGAGCCCCGCGCCCTGCACGAGGGCGAGACCGTCTACCTGACGGTGCCCGGCGCCGAGCGCGCCCGCGTCTCCAACGCCGCCGTCCTCTCCGCCGCCTGCCGCGAGGGCGGCGAGGCCGAGCTCTCCGGGCTGCGCCTGGGCACGGCCGACGTGACCTTCTTCGGCGCGGGCGGCCCTGCGGCCACCCTGCGCGTGGACGTCCGCCCCGCCTACTGGGAGATGCTGGGCCGCCTCTTCGCCGACGACCCGGAGATCCGCGCCGAGGTGGCGGGCGACCGCGTGATCCTCACCGGCTCCACCGCCGACGTCGGCGCCCTGCGGCGCGTGCGCGAGGCCGTGGCCCTCGACCCCGAGCGCATCGTCAGCCACGTGAGCGTCTCGCCCGAGGCGCTGAAGGCGCTGCTCGACGCCTTCCTCCGCCGCAACGGCCAGGAGGGCGTCTCCGCCGAGCTCGTGGGCCAGGAGGTCTGCCTCTCCGGCAAGATGTACGACCAGGGGCAGATCGATGCGCTGGGCAAGAAGGTGCAGGCCTTCCTGGCCGACTTCCCGGGGCTCACGGTGAACACCGGCGCCATGCGTGTCTACAAGCAGAAGATCCTCATCGGCATCGAGTTCCTCTCCTACGACAGCACGCTGGCGCGCAACCTGGGCGTGGAGATCTCCGACGCCGTGGGCGCGGACTTCGACCTCACCTACACCATCCACGACAACCTCTCCGGCACCATCCGCAACAGCGACGGCCTCACCGCCCGCATCAACACCCTCAAGCGCAACGAGGTCGCCAAGCAGCTCTACGCCACCACCCTCTCCACCCAGAGCGGCGAACCCGCCGAGTTCCAGTCCGGCGGCACCCTCTACAAGGAGACCAGCGACCTCTACAAGACCGGCATCACCGAGATTGAGTACGGCTACATCATCAAGGCCTGCCCCACCATCCTCGACGGCGACACCGTCAACCTCGAGTTCGACCTCGACCTGCGCACCCCCGTCGACAACGCCTCCACCGGCGACACCGACGTCTCCCGCTACCAGACCAAGAGCAAGTACATCGTCCGCCCCGGCGAGAGCATCCTCCTCTCCGGCTTCAACCACTGGACCGAGGGCGGCTCCAAGCGCGGCCTGCCCTTCTTCAGCCGCATCCCCCTCATCGGCCCCCTCTTCGGCAGCGAGGGCCAGGACAATTCCTCGCGCGAGATCCTCCTCGTCGTCACCGTCGACTGGGCCGTCGAGGACACCGAGGGCGTCCGCGCCAAGGCCGACGCCCTGCGCGAGCGGCCCGTCGACGTGCCCATGCCCTGAGGAGCGCCCCATGAACCCTCTCGCCCTCTATCGCGACGGCAAACGCATCGCCACCCTCAAGCCCTCCGGCAAGCCCGGCGAGTGCTTCTACCTCGGCAGCGCCCCCGCCTGCGACGTCGTCGTCGCCGACGCCGCCTTCGGCCTGGCCGACCGCCAGCTGCGCCTGACCCCGGGCGGCAGCCTCTGGTGGGCCGAGGAGCTCACCGGCGACGGCTCGCTCGAGGCCGACGGCCGCCGCGCCGCCAAGCTCCCCATCGCCGGCCGCGTCGCCCTCTCCGTCCGCGGATTCGCCTTCGAGGCCGAGTGCGGCGCCGCCGCCGGACGCGTCGGCCGGCGCGACCTCGCCCGCGACTGGCTCTACGAGCGCGCCCTCTTCCGTCTCTCCCAGGAGATCGGCGGGGCCGAGGCCGTCGCCGACGCCGAGCTCGAGCGCCGCGTCGTCGACTTCCTCGACGAGACCCTCCGCGAGCGCCCGCCGCAGCTCGCCGGCCTCCCCGAGGAGACCCTCGCCGAGCTCCGCGCCGAGACGGTGGAGGACATGCTCCGCCTGGGCCCCCTCGAGCCCCTCATCGCCGACGACTCCATCACCGAGATCATGGTGATCGACTACCGCCGCATCTACGTGGAGCGCTCCGGCAAGCTCACCCTCACCGCGCGCCACTTCCGCGACCCGGAGCACCTCATCCGCGTCATCGAGCGCATCGTCACCCCCATCGGCCGCCGCATCGACGAATCCTCCCCCCTCGTCGACGCCCGCCTGGCCGACGGCTCGCGCGTCAACGCCGTCATCCCCCCCATCACCCCCGACGGCGCCTGCCTCACCATCCGCAAGTTCGGCAAGTCCCTCTTCACCCTCGACAAGCTCATCTCCATCGGCTCGCTCACCCCGCCCATGGCCCGCTTCATCGAGGCCTCCGTCGCCCTCCGCAAGAACATCGTCGTCTCCGGCGGCACCGGCTCGGGCAAGACCTCCCTCCTCAACGCCATCTCCCTCTGCATCGGCGGCGGCGAGCGCATCGTCACCATCGAGGACTCCCTCGAGCTCAAGCTCCAGCAGGACCACGTGGTGCGCATGGAGGCCCGCCCCGCCAACGCCGAGGGCAAGGGCGCCGTCCCCATCCGCGCCCTCGTCGCCAACTCCCTGCGTATGCGCCCCGACCGCATCGTCGTGGGCGAGTGCCGCGGCGGCGAGGCCCTCGACATGCTCCAGGCCATGAACACCGGCCACGACGGCTCCCTCACCACCGTCCACGCCAACAGCCCCCGCGACACCGTCGCCCGCCTCGAGACCCTCTGTCTCATGGCCGGTATGGACCTCCCCCTCTCGGCCATCCGCGCACAGATCGTCGCCGCCGTCGACCTCATCGTCCAGACCGCCCGCCTCTCCGACGGCTCGCGCAAGGTCACCGCCGTCACCGAGGTCCTCGGCTTGGACGACCGCGGCCAGCCGCGCCTCCGCGACCTCTTCGTCTTCCGCCAGACCGGCGTCGACCCCAAGACCCGCAAGGTTCTCGGCGGCCACGTCGCCGTCGGCCGGCCCACCTTCCTCGGGGACTTCGCCCTCCGCGGCGTCCCCCTCGACACGGCCATCTTCGACGGGGTGCCCGATGAACCTTGACCTGCTCGTGGCCTACGCCTGCGCCCTCGCCGCCGCCCTCCTCGTCGGCCTGGCCGTCCGCGCCCTCCTCGCCGCCCGCGCCCGCGCCGCGGCCGAGCGCGCGGAGGACGAGCTGGCCGCCCGCGCCGCCGAGGCCGACGCCCTTCCCGTCCAGGCCGTCCGCCAGGGCGTCGCCGTCGGCGCC
>DVOR01000135.1 GCA_018713405.1 Candidatus Spyradenecus faecavium
GGCTCGGGCGGCAGGCCGCCGGGGACGGGGGCCGCGCCCCAGGCGTCGTCGGGCGAGGCCGCGGGCGGGGGCAGGTTGTCCGCGTCGGGGGCCTCGGTCTCGGCGGCGAGCTCCTCGTCGGTGGGGACGAGCTTGTCCAGCTCGCCGGTGGCGGTGTTGAGGCGGTCCTCCACGCCCTGGTCCATCGCCATCAGCTGGCGCTTGAACTCATCGCCCGCGCGCCGGGCGACGCCCAGCCAGTGGCCGATCTTCCGGGCGGCCTCGGGCAGACGCCGGGGGCCCAGGACGATCATCGCCACCAGCAGGATGACTAGGGTTTCCGCGAAGGACATGGCTCAGGGTGCGCACGACCCTTGCGCGGGGGGATCCCTCCGCGCGGGGCCGTGCGGCGCGCGCTCACTTGTAGGGGACGAACTCGGCGCGGCGGTTGAGGCGGTAGGCCTCCTCCGAGTGGCCGGGGTCGGCGGGCTTCTCCTCGCCGAAGGCGCGGGTCTGGATGCGGGCCGGGTCGATGCCGTAGGCCGCGACGTACTCGCGCACGCCGCCGGCGCGCTGCTCGGAGAGGGAGAGGTTGTACTCATTGGAGCCGCGCTCGTCGCAGTGGCCCTCGATGACCATGACGCACTGGGGGTTGTTCAGCAGGTACTGCGCGGCGGCGTCGGCCTTGGCCTGCTCGTCCGGCGGCAGGGTGTAGCTGTCGAAGGTGAAGTAGAGCGGCTCCAGGCCGGCGTCGGTGACGCGGGCGTAGCGGTCCTCGAAGTTGCCCGTGCCGGCGGCGGGGTCGGCGAAGGCGCCCACGTTCGGGTCGTTGGGGTCATAGGCCGCGGCGTTGGGGTCCACGGAGAGGCCGTCGCCGGCGTAGTAGCCGTCGCCGCCCAGGCCGTCCTCGCCCGCGCCGTTGCGGGTCTTGGTGGCGCAGCCGGTCAGGACCAGGCCGGCGGCCAGCGCGCTCAGGAAAAGGGAAGTACGCATCATTCGCTCCTTTGCTGTGTTCATTTGCTCCAAGCGGGATTCAGCCACTGGGCCCCGCCCCCGGAGAAAGGCTTGTACGGCGCCGCGCCGCCCTCGGCCGCGTCGAGCACCCAGATCGAGGATTGCCGCCCCTGCGTCCGCGCCGTCACCACGTGGCGGCCGTCGGGCGCCCAGGAGGGCGACTCATACTGTTCGTTGACGGGGGTCAGGAAACGGGTCGACTCCTCGCCGCGCGCGGGGTCGATCACCGCGATGCGGTAAGGGCACCCGCGCTTCGTGGCGAAGACGATGCCGTTCTTGCCCCAGTCGGGCTGGACGTTCTCGCCGCCGCGCAGCGTCAGGCGGCGCGACTGCCCCGTGGACACGTCCACCACGTAGAGCTGCGGCGAGCCGGATTTGTCCGAGACGTAGCAGATCTGGCGGCCGTCGGGCGACCAGCACGGGCTCGCCTCCGCAGCGAACTCCGTGTTCGTCAGGCGCGTCAGGCGGCGCGTCCGCACGTCCATCACATAGAGCTCCGGGTTGCCCTGGTGCGAGAGGATGAGCGCCACCCGGCCCGGGTCCGCCGGCGAGGCCACCGCGCCCGTGCTCAGCCCGCGGAAGGAGGCCAGCTGGCGCACCTGCTTGGTCGCCACGTCCACGGTGTAGACCGCGGGATAGCCCTTGCGGTAGCTCGTGAAATAGATCGTCCGCCCGTCGGGAGACCAGCGCGGCCCCACGATGGGCGCGCCGTCCGTCGTCAGGCGCGTCAGGTTGTGCCCGTCGTAGTCGCAGACGTAGAGGTCCTCCACCGCCTGGCCGTCGCGGCGCGTGCCGGTCTTCGCCACCATGACGAAGCGGCTCTGCGCGATGCCCCGCTCGCCCGTCGTCGCGCCCACGATCGCGTCGGCCAGCTCATGCGCGTGGCGCCGCCCCTGCTCGGCCGAGGCCGCCGACCGTGCCCACGCGAAGCGCTTGCCCGGCCACGACACCGTCAGGTTCTCGGAGATCCCCTCCGCGCCCGAGACGCCGCCCGTGACCTTCACCTGCGCGTTCCCCTCCGTCAGGCGATACCACCCGCACCGCAGCAGGTCGTTGCGCAGCGTCGCCAGGAACGCCGTCCCGGCGCTCCCCGAGCCCTGCGCCCCCGCCATCGACAGCGACTGCCGCGCCGTGCCTTCCACGCGCACATCGATGACCGGCCCCGCCCCCAGGCAGAGCCCGGCGGCCAACGCGACGACAATCCCAATGAACCTTCTCATATCCCCACATGATACCATATTTGGACGCGGACGGAGAGCGGAAAAACGGGAAAAGGGCCGCGTTGCGCCTCCATACCCACCCATTTCAAATAAGTCCACCTCTTTTTCTGAAACCCTTAAGGGTTTGCCTCGAAACCCTTAGGGTTTTGGGTCGAACCCCTTAGGGTTTGAGGGGCGTCCCTTCTCCGCGAAGACGCAAAGGACCGCAAGGGTCTGGGCACTTCACCGTTCGGCGCGTTGCACCTCACTAACGTGCCCAGCCCTTGCGCCTCTTTCGTTTTCCCTGCGGCGTGCAGGAGGTGCAGGAGGTTCAGGAGATTCAGGAGCGCCCCTACGGGGCGACAGACGAGGTCGCCAACCAAGTCTCCAAGCCTCCAAACTTCCAAACTTCCCCCTGCCTGGTTTTGGGGTGTTTGCTTTTTGGTGCGGGTGTGGTAGACTAATGGTGTTGTTGGCAACCAAACAGGAAAGGTTTTGTTATGGCAGAGCTTGGCAAGGCGACGCAGTCGGAGCTGAAGGCGATTTCCTCCGCGTTCCAGATTTATGGCGATTTCGTGGAGGGGCGCCCCTACGGCAGCGGCCACATCAACGACACCTACCAGATCGATTATTCGGTGGGTGGCGCGAAGATGCACTATCTGCTCCAGCGCATCAACCACCACGTCTTCACGCAGCCGCAGTCCGTGCAGCAGAACATCCTGCGCGTGACGCGCCACATCGCCGAGAAGCTCCGCGCCCAGGGCGAGCAGGACATCTCGCGCCGCACGCTGACGCTGATCCTCACGAAGGAGGGCGAGCCCGTGCACCACGACGCGCAGGGCAACTGGTGGCGCATGTACGTCTTCGTCGAGGGCGCCTCCACCTACGACCAGATCCAGAGCACGGCGCAGGCCGAGCTGGTGGGCGAGGCCTTCGCCGACTTCCAGAACATGGTGGCCGACCTGACCGACCCGCGCCTGCACGAGACGATCCCCAACTTCCACAACACGGTCAAGCGCTACGAGACGCTCCAGGCCGCCATCCAGAAGGACGCGTTCAACCGCGCCAAGGACGTCAAGCCCGAGATCGCCTTCGTCGAGGCGCGCGCGGCCTCCTTCGGCCGCCTGCTGGAGCGTTGCGCCAAGGGCGAGATCCCCGAGCGCGTGACCCACAACGACACGAAGCTCAACAACGTGATGCTCGACGACAAGACCGGCCGCGGCATCTGCGTGATCGACCTGGACACGGTGATGCCGGGCCTGGCGCTCTATGACTTCGGCGATATGTGCCGCACCTCCACGGCCAACGCGGCCGAGGACGAGCAGGACCTCTCCAAGGTCTATTCGCGCATGGACATGTTCGAGGCGCTGGCGCGCGGGTACTGCCGCGGCGCGAAGTTCCTCACCCCGGGCGAGAAGGAGGAGCTGGCCTTCTCCGCGCGCCTGATCACCATGACCATCGGCATCCGCTTCCTGACGGACTACCTCTCGGGCGACACCTACTTCCACATCAAGCGCCCGGGGCACAACGTCGACCGTTGCCGCACCCAGCTGAAGATGGTGCAGAGCATGGAGGAGCAGGCCGACGAGATGGAGGCCATCGTCAAGAAGGCCCTCGCCGAGGCCTGAGCCAACCGAGCGGCGGCCCGGGGGGACCGGGCCGCCGCGCCACTTTCACACGGGGAGAACCGTCATGGAGAAGAAGATCGAGGAGATTCTGTCCAGCTTCGCCGTCAAGGGCACGCCCATCGAGGCCAAGCCCTACGGCAGCGGGCACATCAACGACACCTACCGCGTCACCACCGAGGAGTCCGACGGCACGCGCCATCTCTACACCCTGCAGCGCATCAACCACGCCGTCTTCCGCAAGCCGCAGCAGGTGATGGACAACATCGAGCGCACGCTGGCGCACCTCGGCGCCAAGGCCGCGCAGTTCCCCGACGTCAAGGTCCTCTCCCTGGTCTACACCCGCGAGCGGCGCAACTGCATGCGCACCTTCTCGGGCAAGTGGTGGCGGCTCTACGACTTCATCGACGGGGTGGAGAGCTACGACAACGTGCGCGACCCCGACGTCGCCTTCGAGGCCGCGCGCGGGTTCGCGCAGTTCCAGAACATGATGGCCGACCTGCCCCTGCCGCGCCTGCACGAGACGATCCCCTACTTCCACCACACCCCGATGCGCTACGCGACGCTCGAGGAGGCCGCCTACCAGGACATCCGCAACCGCGCCGACGAGGTCGCCGAGGAGATCGAGTTCGTCCGCCAGCGCCGCCACCTCGTCGCCCACCTGCTCAACCGCTACCTGCGCGGGCAGATCCCCGAGCGCATCACCCACAACGACACCAAGATCAACAACGCCCTCTTCGACCCGCAGACCAAACGCTGCGTGGCCGTGGTGGACCTGGACACCGTGATGCCCGGGCTGGCGCTCTACGACTTCGGCGACCTCTGCCGCACCACCTGCAACACCGCCGACGAATCCGAGCCCGACCCCGACAACGTCCACCTCGACCTCAAGATGTTCGAGGCCGTCACCGCCGGCTACCTGGACACCGCCCGCTTCCTGGTGCCCGCCGAGATTCAGGAGCTCGCCTTCTCCGCGTGGCTCCTGCCCTTCATGGTCGGCATCCGCTTCCTCACCGACTACCTGCAGGGCGACACCTACTTCAAGACCCACTACCCCAAGCAGAACGTCGACCGCTGCCGCACGCAGTTCCGCCTGGTGCGCTGCATGGAAGAGGCCCGCGAGGAGATGCAGGCCATCGTCCAGCGCTGCGCCAAGGCCGTCGGCCGCTGACACCCTCTCTGAAACCTGAAAGGACAAACCATGAAAGTCGCAATCGTTCAGAACCCCGAAGAAGGCAGCCGCCTGGCCGCCAGCATCTTCATCGACCAGGTGAAGCAGAACCCCAAGACCGTCCTGGGCCTGGCCACCGGCTCCACCCCCGTCAAGATGTACAAGCTTCTGGCCGACGCCTGCAAGGCCGGCACCGTCTCCTTCAAGGAGTGCCAGAGCTTCAACCTGGATGAGTACCTCGGCCTCGCCCCCGAGCACGACCAGAGCTACCATTACTTCATGAAGACCCAGCTCTTCGACCACATCGACATCGACCAGGCCAAGACCCACGTGCCCGACGGCCTGGCCAAGGACATCGGCAAGTCCTGCCGCGCCTACGAAGAGGCCATCAAGGCCGCCGGCGGCGTCGACATCCAGCTCCTCGGCATCGGCTCCGACGGCCACATCGCCTTCAACGAGCCCGGGTGCTCCCTCGCCTGCCGCACCCACAGCCAGGTGCTCACCCAGCAGACCATCCGCGACAACGCCCGCCTCTTCTTCCACGACAAGATCGAGGAGGTCCCCACCCAGGCCGTCACCATGGGCATCGGCACCATCATGGAGGCTCGCAAGGTCGTCCTCCTCGCCTTCGGCAAGGGCAAGCAAGACGCCGTCGCCGGCCTTGTCGAGGGCCCCGTCACCGCCATGTGCCCCTGCTCGGCCCTGCAGTACCACAACGACTGCATCGTCATCTGCGACGAAGAGGCCGCCGGCAAGCTCCGCAACAAGGATTACTACAAGTACATCTTCTCCCAGACCGGCACCTCCAACGTCTGAGCCAACCCCCTCGGACGCACGAAAGGCGCGGCATCCGCCGCGCCTTTCCTTTTCCCCTCCGCCGCCCTCCGCCTCTGGGTTCCCAGCCCTCCCGGGCCCCGTGCAAAAATCTTGAAAATTGTGTTTGCTTTTGGGAAAAGATTTGCTATAATTATTAGTATTCTTTTGCCGGTTCGGCCGGCGGGCCTTCAGGCCCCCTTGCCCCACACCCTGGGGCGTTCAGGAAATGCTCCGGCCCCACCGGAGGCGCTCAGGAGGTGCAGGAGGTACACGAGATTCAGGAGGGCGTGCGGCAGCACGCCCCTAATCTGCCCCAATCTGCGAAATCCGCGGCTCCCTTGCGCCGTGCCGGGCTCAGCGCGGCGTGCGCCAGAGGGCGAGGAACTCAACGTTGCCTTCGGGGCCGAGGAGGGGGGAGGGGGCACAGTTCACCCAGTCGAGGCCGAGCTCCTCGGTGCCGAAGGCGCGGATCTCGGCGACGACGCGTTCGCGGACGGCGGGGTCGCGGACGACGCCTTTGGGGGCTTCCTTGCGGCCGGCCTCGAACTGGGGCTTGATGAGGGAGACCAGGAGGCTGCCGGGGGCGAGGCAGGCGGCCATGGGCGGGAGGATGAGCTTGAGGGAGATGAAGGAGACGTCGGTGCAGCCGAATTGCGGGACCTCGGGGAGGTCGGCGGGGGTGAGGTAGCGGCAGTTGAACTGCTCCTTGCTCCAGACGCGCGGGTCGGTGCGGAGGCGGTAGTGGAGCTGGTTGGTGCCGACGTCGAGGGCCAGGAC
>DVOR01000022.1 GCA_018713405.1 Candidatus Spyradenecus faecavium
ATGCCCAAGACCGACGACCCCCAAGACGAACTCTTCGCCACCCCTCAAGACCCCACGCCCGAACAGCCCCAGGAAGAGACCGACGCCTCCGCCCCCGCGGAGGAGGCGACCCCCGCCGGCGACGTCCCGGATATCCGCGACCGCGGCCCCTTCGGCCGCCTGATGGACGACAACTTCCTCAAGTTCGCCGCCTACTCCATCTGCGACCGCGCCCTCCCCACCGTCGAGGACGGCCTCAAGCCCGTCCAGCGCCGCATCCTCCACGCCATGTGGGAGAAGGACGACGGCCGCTTCTCCAAGGTCGCCGGCGTCGTCGGCAACACCATGCACTACCACCCGCATGGCGACGCCGCCATCAAGGACGCCATCGTCACCCTCGCCAACAAACGCTACCTCATCGAGGGCCAGGGCAACTTCGGCAACATCCTCACCGGCGACGAGGCCGCGGCCGGCCGTTACATCGAGTGCCGCCTCACCAAGCTCGCCCGCGAGCAGCTCTTCTCCCCCAAAATCACCGACTACGTCCCCAGCTACGACGGCCGCAACAAGGAGCCCGTCCTCCTCCCCGCCAAGGTCCCCCTCTGCCTCATGCTCGGCGTCGACGGCATCGCCGTCGGCCTCTCCACCGCCGTCCTCCCCCACAACTTCATCGAGCTCCTCCAGGCCGAGATCGAGATCCTCAAGGGCCACCCCTGCCCCACCCTCCTCCCCGACTTCATCACCGGCGGCGAGATGGACGTCTCGGACTACGACGACGGCCGCGGCTCCGTCAAGGTCCGCGCCCGCATCGAGGAGCGCAAAGGCGAGAGGAACAAGCTCTTCGTCACCTCCGTCCCCTACGGCGTCACCACCGACCGCCTCGCCGAATCCATCGAGAAGGCCATCAAATCCAAGCGCCTCCCCATCAAGCACATCGACAACTTCACCGCCGAGTCCGTCGAGATCGAGCTCACCCTCGCCCCCGGCTCCGACGCCGACAAGGTGCGCAAGTCCCTCTACGCCTTCACCGACTGCGAGCGCCGCATCCCCAGCCGCATCGTCGTCCTCTCCCAGAACCGCCCCTGCGAGATGACCGTCTCCGAGGTCCTCGCCCGCCACGCCGAGCTCCTCCAAGACATCTTCCGCCGCGAGTTCCAGGTCCGCCTCGGCGAGATCGACGCCCTCATCCTCCGCAAGACCCTCGAGGCCCTCTTCATCGAAAAGCGCATCTACAAGCGCATCGAGGGCGTCAAGACCGCCGAGGCCGTCCTCGCCGAGGTCCGCGCCGGCTTCGAGCCCTACGCCGCCCTCCTCGACCACCCCCTCACCGACGACGAGATCGACACCCTCCTCAAGATCCCCATCCGCCGCATCTCCCTCTACGACATCAACAAACACAACGACGAGCTCAACGCCCTCCGCGCCGAGTACGCCCAAATCCAGGACGACCTCGCCCACCTCTCCCGCTACGCCGTCAAATACCTCAAGGCCCTCATCAAGGAATACGCCCCCAAATACCCCCGCCTCACCCAGGTCACCGACGGCTTCCAGCAGATCGACGAACGCGCCCTCACCTCCACCGAGCTCACCCTCCGCCTCTCCGACGACGGCTACCTCGGCCACGACGTCAAGCAAGGCCAGCCCCTCTTCCCCTGCTCCAGCCTCGACAAGCTCTACATCCTCTGGAGCGACGGCCGCTACCGCTTCCTCCCCCCGCCCGACAAGTTCCTCGTCGACGCCGCCTACGCCCCCGGCCACGCCTGGCTCGACGCCCTCCGCCCACGCGCCCCCATCCGCTTCTTCGACGTCGGCATCTACGCCCGCGACGACGTCTTCACCTGCGTCTACTACGAGCCCGTCTACGGCTTCACCTACTTCAAGCGCTTCACCTGGGGCGGCATGATCATGAACAAGGACTACGCCCTCATCCCCGAAGGCGCCACCATCCTCCTCTTCTGCAAGGGCACCCCCGAGGCCATCTACGTCAAATACAAATACATGAAGAACCAGCGCATCACCCAGCAGGTCTTCGACCCCTCCGAGGCCCGCCTCACCGCCGCCTCCTCCAAGGGCATCCAGATGACCCCCAAGCAGATCGAGCGCATCTCCACCAAGCAAGAGGCCTGGTGGGTCCCCGCCGAAGGCGCCACCAAGGGCGCCCTCTTCACCTGACCCCACCCCGCCCCCGCAACGGCCCCGCCCACCCCGGCGGGGCCTTTTTTGTGCCCACCCCACCCCGTCACCCTGGCGAACCACGCCTCCGAAGGCGGCAAACCAAGCCTCCAAACCTCCAAACTTCCAAGCCTCTCGAATGGGCCGCCCAAGCGGCCCATTCGAAATAAGTCATTATGCATTTCCGAAACCCTTAAGGGTTTGCCTCGAAACCCTTAGGGTTTTGGGTCGAACCCCTTAGGGTTTCGCCCTCGACCCTTTAAGGGTGCGGCGGCGTGCGGGGGTGAAGCCGAGGGGGGCCGTGATGTGGTAAAATACCGCGCCATGGACATCGATTACGGGAAAGATTTGGATCGCACGCGGAACTTCTGCATCATCGCGCACATCGATCACGGCAAGACGACGCTCTCCGACCGGATTTTGGAGCTGACCAAGGCCATCGACCCGCGCCAGCTGAAGGAGCAGACGCTGGACGCGATGGACTTGGAGCGGGAGCGTGGCATCACGATCAAGAGCCACCCCGTGACGATGGCGTACACGGCCAAGGACGGGCAGAAGTATCGGTTCAACCTGATCGACACGCCCGGCCACGTGGATTTCGCCTATGAGGTGAGCCGCGCGATGGGCGCGTGCGAGGGCGCCATCCTGGTGGTGGATGCGGCGCAGGGCGTGGAGGCCCAGACGGTGGCGAACGCCTACCTGGCCATCGACGCGAACCTGGAGATCATCCCGGTGCTGAACAAGGTGGACCTGCCGAGCGCGGACGTGCCGGGGGTCATCCATCAGATCGAGGACGTGCTGGGCATCCCGGTGGACCCGCCGTTGCTCATCTCGGCCAAGACGGGCGTGGGCGTGCCGGAGGTGCTGGAGGAGATCGTGCGCCGCGTGCCGCCGCCCAAGTCGGAGCACCTGGCCGGGCCGCTCCGCGCGCTGGTCTTCGACTCGGTCTTCGACGTCTACCGCGGCGTGATCACCTACGTCCGCGTGGTGGACGGGGCGATCCGCGCGGGCGACACGCTGCGCTTCATGTCCACGGGGATGACGACGCCGGTGAAGGAGGTCGGCATCTTTTCGCCCTCGCAGAAGCCGGTGGAGGTGCTCGAGCCCGGCCAGGTGGGCTACATCGTCGGGGCGATCAAGGACCCGGCGGACATCAAGGTGGGCGACACGCTGACCAGCCAGCGCGACGGCGCGCAGGAGCCGCTCCACGGCTTCAAGGAAATCCACCCGACGGTCTTCTGCGGCATCTACCCCGTGAGCACGGACGAGTACAACAAGGTCCGCGCGGGGCTTGAGAAGCTGCACCTGAACGACAGCGCCTTCACCTTCCACGCCGAGAGCTCGGCGGCGCTGGGCTTCGGCTTCCGCTGCGGCTTCCTGGGCCTGCTCCACATGGAGGTGGTGCAGGAGCGCCTACGAAGGGAGTTCCAGCTGGACATCATCAACACGCACCCGGCCGTCGTCTACCGCGTGACGTTGAAGGACGGGACGGTGCAGGAAATCGACAACCCCGTGCTGTTGCCCGACCCCACGCGCATCGAGACGATCGAGGAGCCCATGATCAAGGCCCGCATCATCACGATGAGCGCCTGCATCGGCGACATCATGCGCCTGGTGATGGAGCGCCGCGGCGTGGTCGACAGCACGGAGTCGCTCGACGCCCAGCGCGTCATCCTCACCTGCATCCTGCCGCTGAACGAGATCCTCATCGACTTCCACGACACGCTGAAGTCCATCTCCCGCGGCTACGCCTCGATGGACTACGAGCCGCATGGCTACCAGGCCAGCGACATCGTGCGCCTGGACATCCTGCTCAACGGCGAGCCGGTCGACGCCTTCTCGTGCATGGTGCACCGCGACCGCGCCGTGGCCCGCGGCAAGCAGATGTGCAAGGCGCTGAGCGAGACCATCCCGCCGCACATGTTCAAGATCCCGGTGCAGGCGTGCATCGGGCGCACCATCATCGCGCGCGAGGACATCCGCCCCTTCCGCAAGGACGTCACGGCCAAGCTCTACGGCGGCGACGTCACGCGCAAGCAGAAGCTGCTCAAGAAACAGGCCGAGGGCAAGAAGCGCATGAAGGAGTTCGGCACCGTCAACGTGCCGCAGTCGGCCTTCATCGCCGTGCTCAAGGGCTCATCGGAGGACAAGTGATGGCAGGAGAGGCCGAGGGCATGCGTCTGGCCTGGGACTTCTGGACGTATTTCTGCAACCCCTACTTCTGGAGCGGGTTCATGGGGTGGTGCACCGCGCAGCTCATCAAGATGGCGCGCGGGGCGATCCGCACGAAAAGCTTGGATTTCACCTACCTCACCAGCACGGGCGGGATGCCGAGCGCCCACTCGGCGCTGGTCACGGGCGTCTTCGTCAGCCTGGGGCTGGGCGAGGGCTGGGCGCACCCCGCGACGATCGTCGCCAGCGTGGTCGCCGCCATCACGATGTTCGACGCCGCGACGGTCCGCCGCGCCGCGGGCCTGCAGGCCCGCCTGCTCAACGAGATCACGCGCCAGCTCTTCCACGAACGCAAGTTCCCCGCGCGCCCGCTCAAGGAGATGCTGGGGCACACGCGCGTGGAGGTCTACGGCGGCATGGCGACGGGCATCGCCGTCGCGGTCGTCGTGATGAACGCCTGGGCGGCGCTCTTCTCGTAAGGGGAATCAGCGGCGGCCGTCGCCCTTGCAGGCGCGGCACAGCGCGGTGTGCGCGGGGACGTCGCGCTTGGCCTTGGCCTCGACGGTGCCCATCCCGTCGCAGCGCGAGCAGATTTTGGCCAGGCCGGAACCGTCGCACCGGCGGCAGGGGAGCGCGCCCGTGCCGCCGCACTTCTCACAAGGCTCCTTGATGGTCTCGTAGACGGCCTCGCCGTCCTCGTCCTCCGTGCGCTCGCGGCGCTCGGTCACGCCGGTGCCGTCGCAACGGCCGCAGGCGTCGACGCCGAGGCCCAGGCAGGCCTTGCACCGCTTGGGGAAACGCGCGGCCAGCGCGGCGCGGTCGGTCGGCGCCAGGGCCTCGGCCTTGTCGGTCTCCATGAAGCCGGCGCCGATGGGCGTACGGTGGGCGGTGCGCTGCTCGCGCTCGTAGGCGTTGAGGATGGTGCGCTGCTCCGCGAGGCGCTCGCCCACGGGGCGTTCGCGCACGCACCGGCCGCGCCCCCCGCAACGCGGGCACTCCGGGCGGAAACGGAAGCGCGGGTCGGAGGTCTTCAGCCCTTGGTGCTTGGCGTCGACCTTGCCGGCGCCGTCGCAGAGGGGGCAGGTGCCCTCGGCGGACTTCGGGGCGTCGGCGGGCGGGGGGAAGAAGCCCTCGGGCACGTCGGCCTGGGCCAGGGCGAGCGCGGGCAGGAGCAGGGCGAGCGCGAGGAGCCTCATTTCACGTCCTCCAGTCCATAGGTCTTGATCCGGCGGTAGAGCGTGCGCAGGGGGATGCCCAGGCGCTTGGCCGCGGCGGTGCGGTTGCCCTTCGTCTCGAAGAGGGCGCGGCGGATGAGGGTGGCCTCCTCGGGCTCGGCGGCGGGTTGCGCGCCGGCGGGGGCCTGCTCCGGGGCGACGCGGCCCTCGCGGATGGTCTTGGGGACGTCCTCCAGGGTGAGGTGGTCGCCGTGGGCGAGGACCATCATGCGCTCGATGGCGTTGCGGAGCTCGCGCACGTTGCCGGGCCAGGGATAGGCGGCGAGCGCGGCCATGGCCTCGGGGGTGATGCCCAGGATGCCGCGGCCAAGCTGCGGGTTGAACTCGCGCACGAAGGCGTCGCAGAGGAGCGGGAGGTCGCCCTGCCGCTCGCGCAGGGGCGGGAGGTTGATGTCCACCACGTTCAGGCGGAAGTAGAGGTCCTCGCGGAACTTGCCGGCGTCGACCCAAGCGCGGAGGTCGCGGTTGGTGGCGGCCACCAGGCGGATGTCCACGGGGATGGGCGTGGCCGAGCCCACGGGCTCGACGGTGCGCGTCTCGAGCACGCGCAGGAGCTTCACCTGCGTGGCAAGGTCGATCTCGGAGATCTCGTCGAGGAAGAGGGTGCCGCCGTCCGCGATCTCGAAGCGGCCCTTGCGGTCCTCGGTGGCGCCGGTGAAGGCCCCCTTCACGTGGCCGAAGAGCTCGCTCTCGAGCAGGGAGGGCGCGAGCGCGGCGCAGTGCACCGCCACGAAGGGTTTGCCCGAGCGCGGGCTGAGGGCGTGGAGCGCGCGGGCGACGAGCTCCTTGCCCGTGCCGCTGGGGCCCTGGATGAGCACCGTGGCCGGCGTGGGCGCGACCTGCTCGATGCGCTCGCGAACCGCCAGCATGGCCTCGGAGGAGCCAATGATGCGGTCAAGGGCGGAGCGCTCGGCCAACTGCGCGCGGAGCCGGGCGTTCTGCCGCTCGAGGTTCTTCTGGCGCAGGGCGCGCCGGACGACCAACTCCAGGTGGTCGAGGTTCACGGGCTTGGTGAGGAAGTCCACGGCGCCGTCGCGCATGGCCTCGACCGCGCTCTCCACCGAGCCGTAGGCCGAAAGGAGGATGACCGGCAGGCCGGGGTGCGAGGCGATGATGTCGCGCAACAGCGACAGGCCGTCGCGACCCGGCATCCGCAGGTCGGTGAGCACCAGGTCCACCTCGTGCTCGGTGAGGGCGCGCAGGGCCGCCTCCGCGTCGGCCGCGGTCAGCACGGCGTAGTCGTGGCCGAGCGCGAGGGCCAGGCCGTCGCGCGTGGCTTTGTCGTCGTCGACGATAAGGATCCTGCTCATGGCGTCTCCTGTTTCGCGGGGGCCTCGCCGAGGGCGCGGACCCGGCGTTCGGCGCGCGGCAGGCGCACGGTGAAGCACGTGCCCTCGCCGGCGTGGCTGGCGCAGGTGATGGCGCCGCCATGCGCCTGGACGATCCGCCGCACGATCATCAGGCCCAGGCCGTTGCCCTTCGCCTTGGTCGTGACGTACGGGTCGAAGATGCGCCCCAGCAGCTCCTCGGGGATGCCCGTGCCGTTGTCGAGCACCGAGACGTTCACCCACGCGTCGTCCACCGTCACGGTCACGCCGATGCGCCCGCCGTCGGGCACGGCGTCCATCGCGTTCTTGACGAGGTTGAAGAAGACCTGCTCCAGCTGCTGCGCGTCCAGGAAGATCTCCGGCACCGCCTCCGGCACCGTCCGCGCGAGGGCGATGTGCCGCTGCTCCAGGTCCGGCGCCAGGAGGCGGAGCGTCGCGTCCACCACGTCGCGCACATTCCCGCGGGAGAGGTTGGGCTTGGTCGGGCGGATGGCCGCGAGGAACCGGCGCAGGATGCCGTCCAGCCGCGTCACCTCGCGCTCCGCCACCGTCGTCAGGCCACCGAGCGAGGCGCGCAGGGCCTCGTCCTTCACGCTGCGCAGCTCGCGGTTCAGCAGCTGCAGATGGATGGTCAGGGCGTTGAGCGGGTTGCCGATCTCGTGCGCCACCCCGGCCGCGAGGGTCTTCACCGCCGCCAGCCGCTCGTCGGCCAACGCGTTCTCCTCGGCCAGACGCTCCCGCGTCACGTCGCGCAGGATGAGGAGCAGCTCCGTGCGCCCGTCATAAGCCACCGGCCGCGCGTAGAACGCCACCACCCGACGCTCCGGGTACGCCAGCTCCACCTCCCGCGTCTCGATCCGCGCCCAATCCGTCACCTGCTGGCGCAACAGCGCCTCCACGCCCCAATCCCGCAGGTAACGCCCCAGCGACTTCCCGCGCCGCTCCTCCGCGTCGAAGCCGATCATCCGCTCCGCCGCGCGGTTCGCGTAGAGCAGGCGCATCCCGTCGCCCACCACCACCAACCCCTCGTCGATGGACTGGAAGAGCGTCTCCAGAAACCCGCGCTCCCGCGCCAGCTCCGCGATATGCGCCTCCGCGACCGGCGCCTCGATCCTGTCCAGCCGCGACACGAACTTGTCGAAGAATCCCTGTCTCATGCCCCCATTATACCGCAACGGACGTGTTGTCGCACACTCGCCCAAGCAATCACTGACGTCCGAGTAAAGTTGGGAAAGTCTGCCGATGGAACCGTCGACCTCCTCTCCCCGCCCCGGACCTCCCCTCGCCTTTCCCTCCCGAACTTGTTTGCGCAATGCGGGCCGGTGTGGTATGCTGTAGGCGTAAATCGAGAAAGCGAGCGCATGAAATGATGGCTGAGTGCATTGACGGCAAGGCCTTGGCGGCGGAAACGCGCGCAAAGGTCAAGGCGGGTGTCGAGGAACTGAAGGCCAGGACGGGCATCGTGCCCGGGCTCGGCGTGGTGCTGGTGGGGGATGACCCGGCCTCGCGCAGCTACGTCACGGCCAAGGAACGCGCCTTGGAGGAGGCCGGCATGCGCTCGGTGGACGTCCGTCTGCCGGCGGAGACGTCGCAGGACGAGCTGCTCGCGGTCATCGCGCGGTTGAACGCGAACCCGCAGGTGCATGGCATCCTGGTGCAACTGCCTTTGCCCAAGGGGCTGGACGCCGAGGCCGTCATCCAGGCCATCGCGCCGGAGAAGGACGTGGACGGCTTCACGCCGATCAACGTGGGCCGGATGATCCTGGGCCAGCCTTGCTTCCTGCCCTGCACGCCCCACGGGGTGTTGCGCCTCCTGCAGAAGGCCGGGGCCGTCACGCGCGGCGCCCATGCCGTGGTGGTGGGCCGCAGCGACATCGTGGGCCGCCCGCTCGCCAATCTCCTGTCGCGCAAGGCGCCCGACGGCGACGCGACCGTCACGCTCTGCCACTCCGCGACGCCGGACCTGGCGCGCTTCACGCGCGAGGCCGACATCCTGATCGTGGCCACGGGCCGCCCCCACACCGTCACCGGCGACATGGTCAAGCCCGGCGCCGTCGTCATCGACGTGGGCGTGAACCGCGTGCCGGACCCGACCGCGCAGCGGGGCTACCGCCTGCGCGGCGATTGCGATTTCGAGAGCGTGGCGCGGGTGGCCTCAAAGGTCACGCCCGTGCCCGGCGGCGTCGGCCCCATGACCATCGCCATGTTGCTTGAGAACACCCTGGTGGCCGCGCAGCGCGCGGCGGGAGGCCAATCGTGAGCACGGACACCGACGACATCATCCGCTTGGGACCCGAGATTTTCGCGAAGGACGCCAAGGGCGCCCTGCAGACGCGCATCGGCACCATCTTCCTGCGCACGCCTGGCCTCGTCACCATCCGCGGCATCCACGCCATGCAGCGCCTGGCCTTCATCGACGCCGTCAACAAGCGCCGCGTGGCCCAGGGCCTGCCCAAGCTCACCCCGCGCGAGGAGGAGGCCGAGATCGCCGAGAGCGTCGACCTCCTCTTCGACGAGAACTACGCCCTCATCCGCCCCGACCCGGACAACATGCCCGTGGCCATCCGCGGCGACGAGTTCCTGCAGAAGTTCGTCTCCAAGCGCAAGATCCGCTACCTGAACATCCAGAACCGACAGGTGCGCGACGCCCTGCGCACGCGCGGCGAGGCCTGGCGCATGGCCCCCGTGCCGCGCTTCGAGGAGGAGATCCGCGCCCTCATCGAGAACGCCCGCGTGGGCATCGACGGCCGCGCCATCTACTACTACAACCACCTCACCGGCACGCGTTTCCTCACCCTCGGCGCCTTCCGCTCCCTCGGCGACCTGCCCGCCGAAGAGCTCCGCGTCCTGCTCGAGGAAATCCACGTCAACGCCGGGCGCACCAACCGCTTCGCCAATCCCGAGATCGACTCCCTCCCCCACGGCGCGCTCCCCGCCGAGCTCGTCCAGGGGATGGACTTCGCCGCGATGGACGAGCCGACGCTCCGCGCCACCTACCGCCGCCTGCTCGACGCCTTCACCGCCGCCGTCGACGACCCCTGCCTGCGCGACGACGACCCGGACGACCCCGGCTGGCGCAAGGCCCTCTCCGCCGCCCTCATCGAGGCCCCAAACGAAACCGGCGTCTCCTCCGTCATCGAGGGCCTCTCCCCCGAATACTTCATGCAGATCGAGTGGCTCCCCGGCGGCCGCGTGGAGGAGGGCGAACTCTTCTTCGACCCCATCTTCCAGGAGGCCGACCGCCACCCCGACGACGAGGCCCTCAGCCACCTCTGCGACCCGCGCGCCCGCGCCATCCTCTTCAACTACGTCCGCGAGTACTCCCAGATCGAGTATGTCAACATCGGGCGCACCCGCCGCTCCCTCTCCCAGCGCAAGGGCCAAGGCCCCCGCGCCCTCGTCTACATCGTCGAGCTCAAGGAGCGCCACCGCCCGCGCCCGCAGGTCAAAATCATCCGCATCCAGCGTTGGACCGTCGCCACCCACCTCGCCGCCGGCCGCCCCCTCCTCCAGGCCATCATCGATGCCGAGGACTACACCGACTACGTGATGGACCGCCGCCTCGGCGCGCGCCAGCTGGGCATGCACCTGCCGCCCCTCATGATGCCGCGCACCTTCCGCGAGGTCGTCAAGGCCCCCGACGGCACCACCCACAGCGTCCAGACCGGCTACTTCGAGCGCGACTACATCTCCGGCTTCGCCACCAACAAGATCCCCGAGACCTTCTACGCCTCCTCCGCCTTCCGCCAGGGCCTCTGCCGCCTCCTCGGCCAGGCCGCCGCCCCCAACATCATCGTCGGCCGCGCCGCCGTCGAGGGCGGCCGCACCATCTTCGACGACGGCGACGAGGTCATCCTCCTCAACGCCTTTCAGCTCCCCGACCGCCTCATCCTCGCCGAGCCCACCGGCTCCTTCGTCAACTACAAGCGCCCCTACGGCGAGACCATCGCCGACTACGCCGCGGCCATGAACCGCCGCAAGCACCTCTTCCCCGACTTCAAGCTCGCCGCCCGCACCTTCGTGGAGAGCTTCGAGGACGAGCTCACCCGCATCCAGCGCCTCTACCGCGAACGCCGCGCCGGCTTCGACGGCCTCTTCCGCGACCGCCCCATCGACGAAAACGGCTCCATCTCCTGGCGCTGGAAGTGCGTCCTCGAACGCCTCGACAACGTCAACGCCCACGCCCTCGCCCGCCAACTCATGGACTGCATCGACCTCTGACCATGCCCACCACCAAACGCATCGCCATCGCCTGCGGCGGCACCGGCGGCCACATCAACCCCGCCCTCGCCGTCGCCGAACGCCTCCGCGTGGGCGGCCACGCCCTCGCCCTCATCCTCTCCGGCACCCGCCCCGCCGAACGCCAGGCCGCCGAATCGTGGCAAGGCCCCCTCCTCCGCTCCGGCGCCCGCCCCATCACCGACCCGCGCAACCTCGCGGCCATCCTCCGTTGCCGCGCCTTCCTCAAGCGCTTCCGCCCCGACGTCCTCCTCGCCACCGGCGGCTACACCAGCTTCGCCCCCGTCGTCGCCGCACGCCTCCTCCGCATCCCCGTCGTCCTGCACGAAGCCAACTCCCTCCCCGGCCGCGCCACCCGCTTCCTCTCCAAGCGCCTCCGCGTCGCCGCCGTCGCCACCTCCTTCACCGAGACCGCCACCCGCCTGCCCTGGGCCAACGTCGTCCACACCGGACTCCCCCTCCGCCAGCGCGTCCTCGACGCCCTCGCCCGCGCCGAGGCCGCCCGCACCGACGAAAGGCAGGGCTTCCACGTCCTCGTCACCGGCGGCAGCCAAGGCGCCCACGGACTCAACCTCCTCGTCGCCCCCATCCTCGCCTCCCTCGCCCTCAGCGACAGGCACGTCACCGTCACCCACCAATGCGGCGCGGCCGACGTCGACGCCCTGCGCCAAACCTACGCCCAGACCCCCAAACAGGTCGAGGTCCTCCCCTTCATCGAGGACATGGGCGCCGCCTACGCCCGCGCCGACCTCGTCATCGCCCGCGCCGGCGCCGCCACCTGCTTCGAGCTCGCCCGCGCCGCCATCCCCGCCATCTTCATCCCCCTCCCCACCGCCGCCGACGACCACCAGCGCCTCAACGCCCAAGCCCTCGTCGCCTGCGGCGGCGCCCTCTGCGTCGACCAGAACGGCCCAGCCGCCAACCTCGCCGAGGCCATCCGCCAGCTCTACTCCGACCCCCTCCTGCGCAAAATCATGCGCCAGGCCCTCCAAGACCTCCCCCACCCCGACGCCACCCAGGCCCTCGCCAAGCTCATCCTCGAAAGCGCCAGGTGACGCCCCTTCGGCAAAAAGGCCCCGGACGGTTGTCCGGGGCCTTTTTTCATCGCTCCCACCAGCGTTTTGTCAGCCACCCGCGCGTGGACCAGTGGCAGTAGTGCAGGGGGATCCAGGGATACCTGCGACCCATCGCGGGAATCCGCGCCAGCGTGCACAGTGCCAGGCCGATCAGCCGCGTGTAGAGGCGATAGGCAATCCAGCGCGGCCACGACAGTCCCGTCGCTTCCTTCAGCGTCTTCCCGAAGGTCTCCCGCACGTAGTGCACCCACACCGCGTTGGCGTCGCTATAGCCGAACTTCCCGAAGCAGGGCTCCCATGGCTTGCGTCCCGCCAAGTGCACGCACCCCTGCGGCCCCGGCCCAAAGATTTTCCCGCCCAGCGTCCCCCACCGAAGCGGCAACAGGCCGATATGCCCGGCGCACGCCAGGTTCAACGCGTCCTGGTCGGGGCAGGGAAGCGTAGGGTGGGCCTTCAGCGCCTCGATGCACCGGTCGAAGAGCCGATGCTCGCGAAAGGCCCTCAAGTTCATGATGACGAAGCCGGAGCAGATGTACGAGGGCGGGTCCAGCGGCACGTTGTGCTCCTTGAACCAAGACGCGTTCATCAAGGGGATGACCGTGTCCTGTTGCCCTTGGATGTACTTATCTGGGTCAAAAAGCGGAATGACCTCGAGAGGGTCGCCGAGAAAAAGCGTGTCGCCGTCCGCATAGAGGCACCATTCCGTCTCGGGCAACAGCTCGCCCAGGCAGAGCCGCCCGTAGGCGCCCCGGCTGTACCGCCACGTCCGGAAGTCATCGAATTGGCTGATGTCGATGGGGTGACGGTGCACCTCGACCGCCGGCGCGATTGACCGCAGGTGCCCGGCAAAGGCCTCCCAGGCGGCGTCCGAGATGCCGCAATCGAGGATATGCGCCACCAGGTCCTCCGGCCGGCTCGCCAGATTCGCCGCGCTGCACAGCGACACCTGCACGTAAAACAGATAGGGCTCGTCCGTGGCGTAGACCAGGTGGAGCTTTTGCCCTTGTCGCGACGGTTCCATGCGCGGTACCTCCTGATTGCGTCCTGATTAGGGTTCCTGAGCGGGG
>DVOR01000023.1 GCA_018713405.1 Candidatus Spyradenecus faecavium
ACGGCGGGGGCTCAGCCGCGCATGCGGTAGCCGACGCCGCGGACGGTTTCGAGGCGTTCGCCGAAGGGGCCGAGCTTGCGGCGGAGGTTGACGACCTGGACGTCGACGGCGCGGTCGGTGACGGGGTAGTCCTCGCCTTTGGTGCGGGCGACGATCTGGCTGCGGGTGTAGACGTGGCCGGGGCGGGCGCTGAGGAGGGCGAGGAGGTCGAATTCGCCGCAGGTGAGGGTGAGGTCTTGGCCGGCGAGGACGGCGCGGCGCTGGCCGGGGATGAGGGTGAGGGAGGCGTAGCGGATGATCTCTTCGGGGGGGGCTTCCTCGCCGCGGCGGAGGAGGGCGCGGATGCGGGCGATGAGGACTTTGTTGGAGAAGGGCTTGGTGACGTAGTCGGAGGCGCCCATCTCGAGGCCGAGGACGATGTCGTTTTCCTCGCTTTTGGCGGTGACCATGAGGACGGGGACGGTGGCGAGGGTGGGGTCGGCCTTGAGCTTGCGGAGGACGCCGAGGCCGTCGAGGCCGGGGAGCATCCAGTCGAGGAGGATGAGGTCGGGGCGGGCGGCTTTGGCTTTGGCGAGGGCCTGCAGGCCGTCCTCGGCCTCCTCGCAGGAGAAGCCGGCGGCGGTGAGGTTGATGCGGATGAGGTCGCGGATGGCTTCCTCGTCTTCGACGATCAGGATCATGTTGGCCATGGGGGCTTCTCCTGGAGGGGGTTTGGGTCAGGCCTGGATGCGCTTTTGGTGGCGGACGATCTGGCCTTCCTCGAGATAGACGACGTCTTCGCAGATGTTGGTGGCGATGTCGGCGATGCGCTCGATGCAGTGGGAGACGGTGACGCAGTCGAGGATGTAGGCGGCTTGGGCGGGGGTTTTGAGGAGCTTGTCGCGGGCGTTGGCGTAGTGGGCGGCGTTGAGGGCGTCGACGGCGTCGTCCTCGAGGATGATCTTGCGGGCGAGGTCGGAGCGGTGGCAGACGAAGGCGTCGAGGGAGCCTCGGAGCATCTTGTGGGCGCGCTCGAGCATGGGGGCGAAGTCGAAGCGGTTTTCGGGCTCGACGTGGGCCTCGGCCATGTCGATGGCGCGGGCGGCGATGTTGGAGGCCATGTCGGCGACGCGCTCGATCTCGCCGTTGACCTTGAGGATGGTGACGAGGAGGCGGAGGTCCCCGGCGACGGGCTGGTAGAGGGCCATCAGCTTGAGGCACTCTTCCTCGATGGTGACTTCCTCGGCGTCGATGGAGGCGTCGTTGGCGATGATGGCGCGGGCGTCTTCGTTGGTGCCGTCGACGGCGCGGATGGCGCGGACCAGGGCGCGGTCGGCGGCGGTGGCGAGGTCGAGCAGGCGTTGCTTGAGGGATTCGATCTCGAAGTTGAAGCGGTCTCTCATGGTGTGGATCCTCGATGGGTGCTGTGGGTGGTATTATAACTCAACCGAAGCGGCCGGTGATGTATTCCTCGGTCTTCTTTTCCTTGGGGGCGGTGAAGATCTGCTGGGTGGGGCCGACCTCGATGATGCGTCCCTTGTAGAAGAAGGCGGTGCGGTCGCTGATGCGGGCGGCCTGCTGCATGTTGTGGGTGACGATGACGATGGTGAAGCGCTCGCGGAGGCGGAGGACGAGGTCCTCGATCTTGAGGGTGGCGACGGGGTCGATGGCGGAGGTGGGCTCGTCCATGAGGAGGACCTCGGGCTCGGCGGCGATGGCGCGGGCGATGCAGAGGCGCTGCTGCTGGCCGCCGGAGAGGGCGAGGCCGGACTTGCGGAGCTGGTCTTTGACCTCGTCCCAGAGGGAGGCGCCCTGGAGGGCGGCCTCGACGCGCTCCTCGATCTCCTTGCGGCTGAGCTTGAAGTGCAGGCGCAGGGGATAGGCGACGTTGTCGAAGACGCTCATGGGGAAGGGCGTGGGCTTCTGGAAGATCATGCCGACGCGGCGGCGGAGGGTGAGGAGGTCGGTCTTGGGGTCGAGGATGTTCTGGCCGTCGAGGAGAACCTCGCCCTCGGCGCGCTGGCCGCGGTGGAGGGAGTAGATGCGGTTGTAGGTGCGCAGGTGGGTGGATTTGCCGCAGCCGGAGGGGCCGATGACGGCGGTGATCTGGCGCTCGGGGATGTCCAGGTCGTTGTCAAAGAGGGCCTGGTGGCCGCCTTCGTAGAAGAAGGAGAGCTTGCGGGCGCGGATTTTGATCTTGGGTTCCTGTTGGGTGTCCATAAGGGGGTGATCCTTAGTGCTTCTTGTCGCGGAAGGCGACGCGCGCGATGATGTTGATGGAGAGGACGAGGACGGCGATGACGAGGGAGGCGCCCCAGCCGGCGGTCTGGAGGTCCTCGAAGTTGGACATGCCGTAGTTGTTGATGAGGACGGGGATGCTCGCGGTGGGGCCGTTGAAGAAGGCGTTGGGCCAGGTCTGGGCGAACTGCGCGGTGAAGAGCAGCGGGGCCGTCTCGCCGGAGACGCGCGCCACGGAGAGGAGCACGCCGGTGACCATGCCGTTGCGGGCGGCCTTGCAGATGATCTGCAGGGTGACGCGGCAGCGGGTGAGGCCGAGGGCCAGGCCGGACTCGCGGAGCGTGTCGGGCACCATCATGAGCATGTCCTCGGTGGTGCGCATGACCACGGGGAACATGAGGATGGCCAGGGAGACGGAGCCGGCGAGGCCGGAGCTCGCGCCCATCGGGGCCACCAGGATCATGTAGACGAAGAGGCCGACGACGATTGAGGGCATGCCCATCATCACGTTGGCGCTGAAGCGCAGGGCGTCGGCCAGGCGCGACTGCTTGCCGAACTCGGCCAGCCAGATGCCCGCGCAGATGGCGGGGGGCACGGCGATGAGCGCGGCGAAGAGGGTGATGTAGAGCGTGCCGACGAGGGCGTTGCCGATGCCGCCCTTGAAGCCGTGCGGGGCGGTGGTGGTGGTCAGGAAGTCCCAGCTCAGCGCCTCGGAGCCGCGCACCAGGATGGTGCCCAGGATCCAGAGCATGACGCCGACGGCGAGGACGAGGGCGGCGACGGAGAAGCCTTGGACGAGGTTGTCCTGCAGCTTGCGCCAGAAGAGGGTCTTGTAGGGCGGGCGGCCCAGGTTGATGAGCGCGGGGCCGGTGGGCGCGGCGCGTTCGGCGACGATGGGTTTGGCGATGGGTTCCATGGTCATTTCTCCCCGCGTTTGGCGCCGGTCATGCGCAGGTAATACTGGGCGAGCACCTGGATCGCGAAGGCCATGACCAGGAGGATGAGGCCCAGGGCGAAGAGGGCGCTGCGCTGGATGCCGTCGGCCTCGGCGAAGTTGTTGGCCAGGGTGGCGGCGATGGTGGTGCAGCCGTCAAGGAAGCCCACGGGCACCTGCATGATGTTGCCGGCCACGAAGAGCACGGCCATCGTCTCGCCCAGGGCGCGGCCCAGGCCGATGAAGATGCCGCCGAGCAGGCCGCGGATGCCGTAGCGCATGAGGATGTCGCGGGCGGTTTCCCACCGCGTGCAGCCGACGCCGAAGGCGGACTCGCGCAGCATGGGCGGGGTCATCCGGAAGACGTCGCGCATCACGGCGCAGATGTAGGGCAGGATCATGAGCGAGAGGATGAGGCCCGAGGTCAGCAGGCCCAGGCCGCCGTACTCATGGTCCACCCCCAGGGCGATCCAGAGCTTGTCCATCAGCGGCACGAGCACGAAGAGGCCCCACATGCCGTAGATGATGGACGGGATGGCGGCGAGCAGGTCCACGGCCTGCCCCAACAGACGCGAGAGCCACGGCGGCGCGTCGACGATGAAAAGGGCGGAGACGAAGGCCAGCGGCAATGCGATGGCCAGCGCGATGACGGTGGTGAAGACGGTGCCGGCGATGGAAGGAAGCGCACCGTAAAGGTCGCGCACGGGATCCCATTCGGTGGAGACGAAGAAGCCCAGGCCGAACTTGGACCACGCCTCCCCGGACGCGAACGCCAGCTGGACGAAGAAGGCGACCATCAGCAGCCCG
This sequence comes from Candidatus Spyradenecus faecavium, assembly GCA_018713405.1. Classification (GTDB taxonomy): domain Bacteria; phylum Verrucomicrobiota; class Kiritimatiellia; order RFP12; family DVOR01; genus Spyradenecus; species Spyradenecus faecavium. The sequence continues at coordinate 3,959 of DVOR01000023.1, forward strand.
CACAGCGTCGCGCAAATCATGCACAGCCAGCGGAAGACCGGGTCGCTCCAGGCGGAAGCTCTCATAGGTCTGTCTTGGGGGTTGAGGTAAGGGAAAAGCAGGAGGGGAAAGGGAAAGGGGAAGGGGCGGGGGCCGGGGCCCCCACCCCACAGGCGCTTACTTGACGAACTCGTCCTTCAGCGTGCCGAGGAAGAAGCGGTTGTGCTTGGCGTCTTCCATCGTGAGGGGGGTGTAGTGCAGCTCGGTGGCCTTGGCCGCGCCGTCGGCGGAGAAGCACCACGCCACGTAGGCCTTCAGGGCCTCCTTCTTGTCGGCGGGGATGTCATCGCGCACCAGCAGGTAGGTGGTGCCCACCAGCGGCCAGCTCTTGGAGTCGGGGTTCTGCCAGGACTTGTCGGCGGCCTGCAGCTGCACGGTCGTCAGCTTCGTCTCGATGGCGTAGGTGTACTCGGTGTAGCCGATGGAGCCGGCGGTCTGCTGCACGTTGTTGCAGACGCCGGGGTTCTTCTGGCCGCCGATGCCGGTGGGCCACTTCACGCTCTTGCCCGCGCCGATCTTCGTCGCCCAGTCGGGGTTGCGGTCGGTGAGGTACTCGGTGAAGATGTTCGTGGTGCCCGAGCTGTCGGAGCGGTAGACCACCGTGATCTTCTGGTCAGGCAGGGCGAGGCCGGGGTTCAGCGCGGTGATGGCCGCGTCGTTCCACTTGGTGATCTCGCCCATGAAGATCTTGGCCAGCACCTCGTCGCTCAGCTTCAGCTGGCCGGAGGTGATGCCCGCCACGTTCACGATGGGCGTGACCGCGCCGGTCACCATCGGGAACTGCGTGAGCTTGGACTCCTTGATCTCCTCGCTCTTCAGCGGCGCGTCCGTGCCGGCGAAGTCGACGGTGCCTTCCTTGATCTGGTTGATGCCCGCGCCCGAGCCGATGGACTGGTAGTTCACCGTGGCCTTGCCGGTCTGGGTGTAGATGTAGGTCCACGCCTGGTAGACGGGGTCAGGGAAGGAGGCGCCCGCGCCGTTCAGGGTGACGTTGCTGGCGCTGTCGCCGCAACCGGCCGCAAGCAGGGCCGCGGCGGCGATCGTGGGGAGGATGCTAAGCTTCATGTCTGTTCTCCTGTGTCTCTGAAAACGCCCGCAGTATCGCATACGCGTGTGCGGGCTCTGTTTCGGATTCGTTAGACTTTCGTTAAAGGCCCCGGTCGGGCCTGAGCCCGACCCGGGGAACCAACCGATCAGAACTTGTAGGTGAGCTCCATGCGGCCGAAGAAGGCGTCGTCGTCCTCGCCGTCCATGAAGTAGTTGCCCTTCGACATGTACTCACCCTGGAAGGCCATGCCCAGGCCCTTCAGCCACGGGGAGTCGATCATCTTGCCGATGGCGATGGAGTACTTCACCTGCGCGAAGTAGCCGCGGAAGTTGCCGCAATCCTCGTTGCCGTCCTTCTCCGTCGTGGGCGCGAACATGGGGCCGGTCTGGAAGGAGAGTTTCTGGTTCTCCGCGGGCACCAGGTCAAGCTTGATGTGCGGATAGAGGAAGTTGTTGTAGGCGTACTTCTCAAACATCGGGGCAACGGTCTCGCCCACGCCGGTCTCACGGTTGAAGACGGGGTGCCACGCGCTGTCGCCGGCCCAGCCATCCTCATCGCCGCTCAGGTACTGCACGGCCGCGGTGAACTTCGGTTGCCAGGCCCAGTCCTTGCGGGAGTAGGTCAGCCCGCCGTAGGCCATCATCGCCAGGTGCCCCTCGTCGCCGAACTGGGCGGCCAGCTCAGCCTCACCGCTCAGAGTCTTCGTGAACTTGGGCAGCAGGCGCACGCCGAAGGTGTGCGTGGTGAAGCTGTCGTCGTTGTTCCGCTCGAGCTCGTTCCACTCGCCGATGAAGGAGCCGTGGTCGTAGGAATGCGCGGCCTCCTCGACTTTGTAGACGTAGTAGGCGTCCCAGCCGAACTCCTTGTTGGAGCGGTCCTGGTAGTAGAGGCCCACGCCGTACTCATCCTGGTCGTAGCCGGAGGTCTCGTAGTCGTAGGACTTGTTACCCTTGCTCTTCGCGTCATGCGTGCGGCCGAGCGTCGGCAGCCAATCGTTCGACTTCATGTAAATCGCGAACGCGTCGAGCGTGCGGTCCTTGTCGAAGTTGAAGGTCAGGCGCACCGCGTCGAAGTAGTTCGAGCGGGAGCCGTCGCCGCCGGTGCCGTCGCTGATGATGCGCTTGCCGCCGAAGGCCATCTCCTGACGGCCGACCTTCACGTCGACGAAGTCGAAGAGGTCGGAATACTTCAGGTACAGGTTGTCGATGAAGGTGACGTCAGGGAAGCGCTGCTTGCCTTTGTCCTTCTCGCGGGAGTTGTAGTAGCGGAACTCATTGGCCACGCGGGCGAAGAGCTCGAGCTTCTGCACCGTCATCTTGCCCCACAGGCGGGTGCGGACGCGGGCGTAGTCGGTGTGGCCCTTCGACTCGCGGCCGTCAGGCAAACCATCCGTGAAGTCGTAACGGAGGCGCAGGTCGCCACCGAAGTCGACCTTCATGGAGGACTGGTCCTTCAACGCGTCGCCCTCGGCCGCCATCACCGGCAGCCCGAGCATCAGCGCGAAAGCCATGAACATGCAACGTTTCATTCGTTTCTCCCTGTTGGGTTCCTTGAAAACGCCGCATAGTATCTTATCTTAACGTTATGCCCGCGTCATCCGAATGTTAGAATATCGTATGAACCACGCCCCGCCCCACCCCTCCGCGTGGCGGCTTGGGTGGCCGGGACCTCCTCGGCGGCCGCGGGTGGTAACCCGGCAGGCGCGGATGTGGTATACTAACGCGCGATTTTTGTTTCCATAAGGGAGCGTACCATGGCTAAGCTGACCGCAGACGCGCTGCGCGAGATGTACCTGAAGTTTTTCGAGAGCAAGGGCCACACCATCATTTCCGGGGCGTCGGTGATCCCGGAGAACGACCCGACCGTGCTGTTCACGACGGCGGGGATGCACCCGCTGGTGCCCTACCTGCTGG
>DVOR01000136.1 GCA_018713405.1 Candidatus Spyradenecus faecavium
AGGGCGGGGGCGGCCGCCGGCCGCCCCGGAAAACGGAGAACGGAAAACGGAGAACGGAGCGCGCGGCAAGCGCGCGACGGATGAAGGAAAGGAAGAACCGTGGGGCACACAGACCGCCAAGATGAAGGAACCGCCGATTCCGCCGATTGGAGCCGATTAGGGGCGTGCTGCCGCACGCCGATGGATTGGGCAAAGGCTTCGCCGGCCGCGCGCCTGACGCGCGCGCCTGCATCTCCTGAATCTCCTGAATCTCCTGTGCGCGCATGGTTGCTCGGCGGGTTGCCAGTCGCCCCGCAGGGGCGCTCCGTTCTCCGTTTTCCGTTCTCCGTTCTCCCAACATCCCCATGAACGTCTGGATCAACAACCCCTTCGACAACCTGCCCGGCGAAGGGCGCCGGCCGCAGCGCTACTACCTCCTCTGCCGCGCGCTGGCCAAGGCCGGCCACGCCGTCACCTGGTGGAGCAGCGACTTCTCGCACGCCACCAAGCGCTTCCGCCGCCTGCCGCCGGTCTACGACGCGCCCGAGGGCTTCCGCGTGCGCCTGGTGCCCACCCTGCCCTACTTCGACAACATCGGCCTGCGCCGCGCCCGCAGCCACCGCCGCTACGCCGCCGATTGGGAGGAGATGGCCCTGGACGGCGTCGCCCACGGCGCCTTCCCGAAGCCCGACCTCGTCCTCACCTCCTGGCCGCCGATGGAGACCGCCGCCGTCGCCCGCCGCTTCCGCGACCGCTGGGGCTGCAAGGTCGTCGTCGACGTGATGGACGCCTGGCCCGAGAACTTCGCGCGCCTCATCCCCGGCCCCGCCTGGCTGCGCGACATCCTCTGGCGCATCCTCTGCGCCGGCCCCATCCGCCAAGCCCGCCGCGCCTACCGCGAGGCCGACGCCGTCAGCGCCGTCGGCGTCACCTACCTCGGCCTGGCCATGCGCTACGGCTGCCGCGCCCCCCGCCACCTCTGCTACCACGGCATCATGCGCATGAACAACGGCGCCACCCGCTACAGCCTCGACGAGACCGAGCCCCTCCGCCTCATCTACGTCGGCAACATGGGCCGCTCCTACGACCTCCCCACCGTCGTCCGCGCCGTCCGCGACCTCTACGCCCGCGGCGAGAACATCCGCCTGGACCTCGCCGGCACCGGCCCCCGCGAGCCCCTCCTCCGCCGCGAGGCCGCCGCCTGCCCCGCCATCCGCTTCCACGGCTACCTCTCCAACGAGGACATGCAGCAGCTCCTCGCCGACTCCGACCTCGCCGTCGTCCCCATGTTCCCCGACAGCCGCGTCGCCGTCCCCTACAAGCTCGCCGACTACACCGCCGCCGGCCTCCCCATGCTCTGCTGCCTCACCGGCGAGACCCAAGCCCTCATCGAGCGCTACGGCGCCGGCAGCCAATACCGCGCCGGCGACCAGGCCGACTTCACCCGCGCCCTCACCGCCTACCTCCACCAGCGCTCCCGCCTCACCCGCGAGGCCCTCGCCTCCGCCCGCCTCGCCCGCGAATCCTTCATGATGGACACCATCTACCCAGAGTTCGTCCGCTTCCTCGAGGAAGTCTGCCGCTGTCAGGAAGGAAAGACGCAGCGGGACGCAGAAGGCCCCAAAGCGGAGACGCCTGAGACAAAAACGCTGTGAGCCCTGTGCCACACCCTCTTCCGGAGCCCCACCCATGAACCCGAAGCAACAGATCCTGGCCACCCTCCTCAAGCGCACCGGCCTCTTCACCGACCCCCAGGTGGAGATCCTGCTCGCCGCCGACCTCACCGACGGCCTCGCCGCCGCCGTCACCCGCCTGGAGATGGCCAAGGAGAGCGACTTCCTCGAGCGCCTCGCCCCCGTCCTCGGCATGGCCTACGCCGACCTCGCCAAGACCCGCCCCACCGACGACGCCCTCCGCCTCCTCCCCGCCCGCGCCGTCTACCAATACAACGCCCTCCCCCTCGCCGTCGAGGACAACGCCCTCGTCGTCGCCCTCAACGACCCCCTCAACGCCGCCGCCGTCGACGGCCTCCGCCTCGCCTGCGGCAAGCCCGTCCGCGTCCGCCTCGCCCCCGCCGAAGACATCGACAAGGCCATCAAGAAATACTACGGCGTCGGCGCCGAGGCCATCGAGAAGATGATCGAGGACGGCCGCTACGAAGTCTCCGACACCGAGGCCAACATCTCCAAGATCGACGTCAACGAGATGGGCCAGGAGGCCTCCATCGTCCGCTTCGTCAACCAGATCATCGCCGAAGCCGACCGCCAGGGCGCCACCGACATCCACGTCGAGCCCATGGAAGACGAGCTCCGCATCCGCTACCGCATCGACGGCATGCTCCACAAGGTCGACGTCCCCCCCCAGATCAACCGCCTCAAGGCCGCCATCATCTCCCGCCTCAAGGTCATGGCCAACCTCGACATCGCCGAGAAACGCCTCCCCATGGACGGCCGCATCGGCATCCGCCTCAACGGCGAGGACATCGACATCCGCGTCTCCACCTGCCCCACCGCCTACGGCGAATCCGTCTCCCTCCGCCTCCTCCAAAAGGCCGGCAACTTCGTCCAGCTCAAAGACCTCGGCATGTCCGAGCGCGACTTCGCCCTCACCAACAAGCTCATCACCCGCCCCAACGGCATCATCCTCGTCACAGGCCCCACCGGCTCGGGCAAATCCACCTCCCTCTACGCCTTCCTCCACGAGATCAACAAGGTCAACGTCCGCATCATGACCGCCGAGGACCCCATCGAATACGAGATGAAAGGCATCAACCAGGTCCTCGTCCGCTCCGACATCGGCCTCACCTTCGCCCGCGCCCTCCGCGCCTTCCTCCGCCAAGACCCCGACATCATCATGGTCGGCGAAATCCGCGACGGCGAAACCGCCGACATCGCCATCAACGCCTCCCTCACCGGCCACCTCGTCTTCTCCACCCTCCACACCAACGACGCCGCCGGCGCCTTCGCCCGACTCATCGACATGGGCGCCGAGCCCTTCCTCGTCGCCTCCGCCGTCGCCGGCGTCCTCGCCCAACGCCTCGCCCGCCGACTCTGCCCCAAATGCCGCCAGCAGGCCCCCCTCAAAGACGGCTGGTGGGACCAGCCCGCCCCCCCTCCCCAAGACTTCGTCTACGCCCCCCACGGCTGCGACGCCTGCGCGAACACCGGCTACAAAGGCCGCGGCGCCATCTTCGAGCTCCTCCACGTCACCGAACGCATCGGCTCCCTCATCATCGGCCGCCACTCCACCGCCGACATCCGCAAGGCCGCCATGGAAGAAGGCATGGCCACCCTCCGCCAAGACGGCTGGCGAAAGGTCTTCTCCGGCTTCACCTCCGTCGAGGAACTCTTCCGCGTCACCGAAGACGCCAAATGACCCCCGAATGGAGGCCGCTTCGCGGCCGGAAGCTTGGACGGCTGGAAGTTTGGAAGTTTGGAGGCTTGGAAGCTTGGATAGGGCTTCATCCGTCGCCCCGCAGGGGCGTTCCTGTATCTCATGAATCTCCTGCACCTCCTGCGCTGCCTGCGCCGCCTGGCGCGTCCCGGTCAGGCACGTCCGTAGGACGTGCCATGCGGGTGCAGGGGGCGCCCGCCCCCTGCCGGGGCGTGGGGCAGCGCCCCACACCCTCCCATTCCAAATAAGTCACTATGCATTTCCGAAACCCTTAAGGGTCCGACCCGAAACCCTTAGGGTTCCGACCCAAAACCCTTAGGGTTTCACCTCGGAACCCTTAGGGTTTCATGGTGCACCGATTGCCGGGACGGCATTCGCGGGGGCGGGGGGAGTGTGGTATACTGGAGGCGTTATGATGCAGACACTCCTTCAGTCGTTGTACGCGGTGCGGGACGCGATCAGCGCGGTCCAGCCCCCCCTGTTGCAGGCTTTGGTGCGCGTGGCGCTGGTCTTCGCCGGCACGTGGGTCTCCTACGAGCTCGTGCGGTGGTTCTACCGCGTGGTGCGGCGGTGGTTGTTGCGCGGCGGACGCCTCGCCGGCTTCTGGTCCATCCTGCTGAACGCGAAGCTCATCCCGCGGGCCCTGCAGGTGGTGCCGCTGATCGTGATGGGCCTGCTGGTGGGCACTTTGTTCCCGGAGGGCCGCCCCCTGCGCACCGGCCTGCTGGTGCTCAACAAAGCCTACTTCTACTTCATCTGCGCGAACGTCTTCTCCTCCGCCATGAACGTCATCTACATGGTGGGCAACTGGCGGCGCGGGGTGAGCGCCTCGCCGCAGAAAGGCATCTTCCAGGTCCTCAAGCTGCTGGGCTACCTCTTCGCCGCGGTGGCCGTGGTGGCGACCCTCTCCGGGCGCGACCCCACCTACATCCTCTCCGGCATGACGGCCCTCTCGGCGGTGCTCATGTTGGTCTTCAAGGATTCCATCCTCGGCCTCACCGCCGGCGTCACCCTCTCCGGCAACGGCATGATCCACATCGGCGACTGGATCGTGGTGCCCGGCGCGAACGCCGACGGCGAGGTCGTCGACATCGCCCTCACCACCGTCCGCGTCCGCAACTGGGACAACACCATCACCACCATCCCCGCCTATGACCTCATCGCCAAGCCCTTCACCAACTGGCGCGGCATGA
>DVOR01000137.1 GCA_018713405.1 Candidatus Spyradenecus faecavium
ACCCCATTCTCGAAGACACCCCGCCCCAAGGGAGCCCCGCCCCATGACCACCCAACCCGCCGACACCGCCACCACCGTGGGCAAGATCAACCCCGACGTCCTCGCCTTCACCGAGGGCAAAGACCCCGTCCTCGACCTCGCCCTCGCCGAGGTCGACTGCCTCGGCACCGCCGCCCACGTCACCATGCTCTCGCGCATGGACTTCAAGCCCACCCTCTTCACCGAGGAGCAGCGCGTCGCCGTCCTCCGCGCCCTCAAGGACATCATCGCCGAGGCCCGCCGCGGCGACTTCACCATCACCGCCGCCGACCAGGACGTCCACCTCGCCGTCGAGCGCCGCCTCACCGAGCGCCTCGGCGACCTCGGCAAAAAGGTTCACACCTGCCGCAGCCGCAACGACCAGGTCGCCGTCGACATCCGCCTCCACGTCCGCAACGAGCTCAACGCCCTCACCGGCGAGCTCGCCGACCTCGCCCGCGCCCTCCTCACCCTCGCCGAGGCCCACCGCGCCGTCCCCCTCGTCGGCCGCACCCACCTCCAGCCCGCCATGCCCAGCTCCGTCGGCATGTGGGCCAGCGCCTACGCCGAGATGCTCCTCGACGACGCCTACCTCCTCGACGCCGCCTACAAGACCAACAACCTCTGCCCTCTCGGCTCCGCCGCCGGCTACGGCGTCCCCCTCCCCATCGACCGCCGGCTCACCAGCGACCTCCTCGCCTTCGACCGCCCCCACCACAACGTCTTCTACGCCTCCTGCGCGCGCGGCAAGGACGAGGCCGTCCTCCTCGCCGCCTGTTCCCAGGTCATGCTCTCCCTCTCCCGCCTCGCCGAAGACCTCATCCTCTTCTCGATGCCCGAGTTCCGCTACTTCACCCTCCCCCGCGACCTCTGCACCGGCAGCTCCATCATGCCGCAGAAGTACAACCCCGACGTCCTCGAGCTCATCCGCGCCAAGGCCGCCCTCCTCATCGGCCAGGCCACCTCCGCCAACGTCATCCTCAAAGCCCTCCCCGGCGGCTACAACCGCGACCTCCAAGACACCAAGGAGCTCTACATGGAGGGCCTCCGCGTCACCCGCGCCTCCCTCCGCATCATGCGCCTCATGGCCGAAAACCTCACCGTCAACCCCGACGCCTGCCGCGCCGCCTTCGCCGAGCCCGGCGTCTTCGCCACCGACCGCGCCCTCGAGCTCGTCGCCGGCGGCATGCCCTTCCGCGACGCCTACCACCAGGTCCGCGACCACCTCGAAGACCTCCGCGGCATGGACCCCGACGCCGTCATCGCCCAAAAGACCCACCTCGGCGGCACCAACGGCCTCGACTTCGCCCACCTCCGCGGCCGCGCCGACGCCCTCGCCGAACAAGCCCACGCCGCCCAGGCCAAGGTCGACGCCGCCTTCGACGCCCTCATGGACGTCTGACCCACCCCACCCTTCCCAACCTTTCCACAGGAGAACCGATCATGCGCAGCGACACCGTCAAAGCCGGCTACCAAAAAGCCCCCCACCGCTCCCTCCTCCGCGCCGCAGGCGTGAAGGGCGAAGACTTCCCCAAACCCTTCATCGCCGTCTGCTCATCCTACACCGACGTCGTCCCCGGCCACTGCCACCTCCGCGCCGTCGCCGACCTCGTCAAGGAAGAGATCCGCGCCGCCGGCGGCGTCCCCTTCGAGTTCGACACCATCGCCGTCTGCGACGGCATCGCCATGGGCCACGCCGGCATGAAAATGTCCCTCCCCAGCCGCGAGCTCATCGCCGACAGCGTCGAGACCATGCTCCGCGCCCACTGCTTCGACGGCGTCATCTGCATCCCCAACTGCGACAAGATCGTCCCCGGCATGGTCCTCGCCGCCCTCCGCGTCAACATCCCCGCCATCTTCGCCTCCGGCGGCCCCATGCTCCCCGGCGTCAACCCCGTCACCGGCGCCGCCTCCGACCTCAACACCGTCTTCGAGGCCGTCGCCGAATACAAGAACGGCAAAATCACCGAAGACCAGCTCACCGCCATCGAATCCACCTCCTGCCCCGGCTGCGGCTCCTGCTCCGGCATGTTCACCGCCAACTCCATGAACTGCCTCTGCGAAGTCCTCGGCCTCGCCCTCCCCGGCAACGGCACCATCCCCGCCGTCGACCCCCGCCGCAAAGACCTCTGGCGCGCCGCCGCCCGCCGCATCGTCCAAATGGCCAAAGACAACGGCCCCCTCCCCCGCGACATCGTCGACCGCGCCGCCATCGACAACGCCTTCGCCCTCGACATGGCCATGGGCGGCTCCTCCAACACCGTCCTCCACACCCTCGCCTTCGCCCACGAAGCCGGCATCGACTACGACCTCCGCCGCATCGACGCCATCTCCAAACGCACCCCCCACGTCTGCAAGGTCGCCCCCAGCTGCGCCTACCACGTCGTCGACGTCGACCGCGCCGGCGGCATCCCCGGCATCCTCAAACGCCTCGCCGAACGCCCCGGTCTCCTCGACCTCGACAAACGCACCGTCAGCGGCAAGACCCTCGGCGAGATCGCCGCCGCCGCCACCATCACCGACACCGCCGTCATCCGCACCTTCGACAACGCCTACTCCCAAGACGGCGGCCTCTCCGTCCTCCACGGCAACCTCGCCGAGCAAGGCGCCATCGTCAAGCGCGCCGGCGTCTACGCCTCCATGCTCACCTTCACCGGCAAAGCCATCTGCTTCGACTCCCAGGAAGAAGCCTGCGAAGGCATCCTCGCCGGCAAAGTCAAGCCCGGCCACGTCGTCGTCATCCGCGGCGAAGGCCCCAAAGGCGGCCCCGGCATGCAAGAGATGCTCGCCCCCACCGCCTACATCATCGGCGCCGGCCTCGGCGAACAAGTCGCCCTCATCACCGACGGCCGCTTCTCCGGCGCCACCCACGGCGCCTGCATCGGCCACGTCTCCCCCGAAGCCGCCGAAGGCGGCCTCATCGGCCTCATCCAAGACGGCGACGAAATCCACATCGACATCCCCCACAACCTCCTCCAAGCCAACCTCACCGACGCCGAGATCGCCGCCCGCCGCGCCGCCGCCAAGCCTTGGCCCCCCCGCCCCGTCACCGGCTGGCTCGCCCGCTACGCCAAGCTCGTCGGCAACGCCTCCACCGGCGCCACCCTCTCCTGAGCCCTCCCTAACCTCCCCCCAAAAAGCCCCGGCCCCCGGGGCTTTCTTCATCCCCCCCGCCACCCAACCTCCAACTTCCGAGTCGGCCCCTCCCAGGGGCCGACTCTGCATAAGTCCACATCTTTTTCCGAAACCCTTAAGGGTTTGATCCAAAACCCTTAGGGTTTCACCCCCAAACCCTTAGGGTTTCGCCCCCGACCCCTTAGGGT
>DVOR01000138.1 GCA_018713405.1 Candidatus Spyradenecus faecavium
GTCCCGCCCCGTCCGCCCCCCCGTCCCCACAAAATAAAGGCACCCGTTGCAGGGTGCCTTTAGCAACGCCAATGACGCGCCTTCTCGCTAGAGGGAGACGAGCGGTTCCAACTCCGGATAGTCCTCTAACCGGCTCCGGACATAGGTTCGCAGAAAACCGGCGAATCGATGTTCTCGATTCAAGAGTCCGCGCAATGTTCGCAATGCCCGCTCCTTTTCCGGCATCGTACCGCGCCGCAATTGTCCAAGTTGCTTATACAGCACGGCAAGCTCCGCCTTCAGTTCATCCACACGTGTCTGGCACTCAATCTCGCGAATGCCCGTGTTCCGCCGCTCAAAGCACTCCGTCAACAGGCGGGCAGTCACAATCGCTTCCGGTGTGTCGATACGCGGTTGAACGCAAACGTGCCCGGATTTGTCCAGCTGTTGCTCCAGGATTTGCTCAGGATCGGTGCGGCAACAGTCCACGACGTCCGTCTCGTAGCACGCCTGATTCTTGACGCTGTTGCAATGACCGCAACACAGGAAGAGGTTGTCCCAATCCAACAAACGGGCACGGTCGCTTTTGTCATGGTGCGGCCTAAGATGTTCCACCTGCACACTCTGCAGTTTGTCAATCTCGCACAGATAGCACTTCCCATGAAAGTCCGAGACAAGCTGGCGAATGACATCCTTCCCTCGATAATTCGCCCCTCCCCTTTCTTCTTCGGCCGCTAGGGAAGGAGGCGCCGGATAGCTCCGTTCAATCTTGACCACGGCTTTACCTCTTGTTCCCCAACTCAAGCTTCATTCGTTCATACGCCTCACTGAAATCCACGGCAAGATAGTCTGGGATCTCGTCCAAATACCGTTCCAACTCTGCGGCTTTGGCGAAGTCTTCGTCCGTCAGCTCCTTCTTTTCGGCCAAAGCTCGATAGGCATCGAACTTTTCCCGCAATGTCTGCGAGAGCGTATCGACGCCGAAATAGCCCTCCACGATTCCTGCATAGGGGAGGTCGCCCAATCCATTTTTGGCGAGCGTCTTGGTCTCCAAGTCGTAGACGATGGCGTTGGGCGTCGAGTTCAGGATGAAGGGCGAGTGCGTCGACAGGACGAATTGGACATTGGGGAAGAGGTCCGTCAAGATAGGCATTATCTGTTTTTGCAGAGCCACGTGCAGGTGGGCCTCAATCTCGTCTATCAGAACCACGCCCTCCAGTGAATAGTCCCGCTTGGCCTCCATGCGCATCATCAGGTCACCGATGATGTCAAAGACGGCGGCGTACCCCATGGACAGAGTGGAGAAGTCAAAAGGCTCATGGCCGCTCTGCACAATGGTGAACTTGAAGGTATCGATGTCGAAGTCCAACCGGAGTGCGTCGTCGTCATAAATCCGCCGCAAAATCCCCTCAAACCGTGCGAACCAGTCCGCGATTTCTTTGGCCCGGGCATCATTTCCGGAGGTCTTCGCGAAGGCCTCCGTCGTCTTCAGGTTGACCAAATACTTGACCAGCTCCCTGCAAGGATGCTCAGAAATTGGGTAAACCGTCTTCAAGTCCACCTTTTCGATGTTCTTTGAGACCTCCACCTTGATTTCACGATTGTCCTTGTAAAAGGCCAAGATGAACTCGCCCTTTCGGTACTTTTCCCTCAAATCAGCAAAAGAGGTAAAGTCCGCCACAGCGCCAGTCGTCCAAGGTTCCAAGTGGGATTCCCACATCTTCTGGTGTCCCTCAAGTCTAGACCGCTCAAGGCGATCCGCCTCCGTCTGCCCCAATCCTTCGGCTTGTCTCTGAGAATTACTGAGGTATTTCTGAAGTCTTTCTTTTGAATCGTAGTTTGTTGAGACCGCATATTCCAAGAACTTGGCGAGCGCGGAGAGGACACTCGTCTTGCCACATCCGTTCCTTCCCGTAAGAATCAGGTGCTTCCGTCCCGTATCGCCTAGAGGAATCTCAATATCCCGCAGATGACGAACGGAGAAAATCCGCAACGCCTTCATGAAGGTCTCGCCTTGGGGGCATCCCGCAGCGTCGATGGTGGTGGTCTCGCTCATGGCTTCAGTATAGCAAAAGGACGGGACAAAAAGGAAGGGCGGCCCGGAGAGGGCCGCCCTTGCCGCAAGCCGGTGAGGCTTACTTCTTGTGGCGGTTGGCCTTGATGCGTTTGCGGTATTTGTGCTTGGACATCTTGGCGCGACGTTTTTTCTTGATGGAACCCACGGTCGTGCTCCTTGGTTGGTGTGGTGGGGGGTTAGAAAATGACCTTGTTGAGGGCCAGTTCGATGATGCCCTGGGCGCCGGCGGCGCGAAGGGCGGGGATAAGGTCGCGGACCTCATCCTCCAAAATGACGGTTTCGATGGCGACCCAGCCCTCGGCGCTGATGCGGTTGACGGTGGGCGCGTGCAGGGAGGGGAGCAGGGCGGTGATGGCGGGGACCTGCGTCTCGGGGGCGTTCATCTTGAGGAGGACGCGACTCTCGGCGGCGAGGGCGCCCTGCAGGAGCATGGCGATCTGCTCGATCTTGGCGCGCTTCTCGGGATTCTCCCACGCGGCCTTGTTGGCGATGAGGCGGGTGGTGGAGGTGAGGACGGTGTCGACGATGCGCAGGTTGTTGGCGCGCAGGGAGGAGCCGGTCTCGGTGAGCTCGATGATGGCGTCGACGAGCTCGGGGGCCTTGACCTCGGTGGCGCCCCAGGAGAACTCGACGGTGGCCTTGACGCCGTGCTGCTCGAGGTAACGGCGGGCGAGGCCGACGGCCTCGGTGGCGATGCGCTTGCCCTCGAGGTCCTTCACGGACTGGATGGGGGAGTCGTTGGGGACGGCGACGACCCAGCGGACGGGGCGGCTGGTGGCCTTGGAGTAGCACATCTCGCAGACCTCATGGACGTCCGAGCCGTTCTCGTAGATCCAGTCGAAGCCGGTGATGCCGGCGTCGAGGAGGCCGAGCTCGACGTAGCGGGCGATTTCCTGCGGGCGAATGAGGCGGCACTTGAGCTGCTCGTCGTTCACCGTGGGCACATAGGAGCGGGAGGAGCACGTCATGGCAAAGCCGGCGCGCTTCATGAGGTTAAAGGTGGATTCCTGCAAGGAACCCTTCGGCAGTCCGAGTACGATGGGCATGTTTGGTCCTTCGGGGTTGGAAAAACCTGTACATTATGGCACATTCTGGAAATTGCCGCAACTTCTTTGCTATAATCCGCCGCAACAAAGGACACTTCCCATGCATGACGACGCGAACAAAGGGCCCGAGAACACGGAACTGGACACCTCTCGGCATTTCCTGCGGCAATGGATCGAGGCGGACCTCGCCGCCGGCAAGAACGACGGCACGGTGGTGACGCGCTTCCCGCCCGAGCCCAACGGCTGGATCCACATCGGCCACGCCAAGGCCGTGTGGGTGGATTTCGGCATGGCCGCGCTCTTCCACGGCCGTTGCCACCTGCGCATGGACGACACGAACCCCTCCAAGGAGTCCGAGGACTTCGTGGAGCAGCTCAAGCGCGACATCGAGTGGCTGGGCTACAAGTGGGACGCCTTCTTCTATGCCTGCGACCGTTTCGAGGAGATGTGGGCCATCGCCGAGGAGCTCATCCGCCGCGGCCAGGCCTACGTCTGCGAGTTGTCGCAGGAGGAGTGGAAGGCCTACCGCGGCGTGCCCACCGAGCCCGGGCGTCCCTCCCCCTGGCGCGACCGCCCCGCCGAGGAGAGCCTGGCGCTCTTCCGCAGGATGCGCGCCGGCGAAATCCCCGAGGGCACCTGCTGCCTCCGCGCCAAGATCGACATGGCCTCGCCCAACATCCACTTCCGCGACCCCGTCATCTACCGCATCGTCGACCTGCCGCACTACCGCACCGGCACGGCCTGGCACTGCTACCCGATGTACGACTTCGCCCACCCCATCGAGGACGCGCTCGAGGGCGTCACCCACTCCATGTGCACGCTGGAGTTCGAGGTCCACCGCCCCCTCTACGATTGGGTCATCGACCGCCTGGCCGAGCAGGGCCGCCTGGTCGTCCGCGACGGCAAGACCATCCGCCCGCAGCAGCGCGAGTTCGCCCGCCTCAACCTCACCTACACCGTGATGAGCAAGCGCCTCCTCCGCCAGCTCGTCGAGGAAGGCCACGTCGACGGCTGGGACGACCCCCGCATGCCGACCGTCGCGGGCATGCGCCGCCGCGGCTACACCCCCGCCGCCATCCGCGACCTCTGCGAGCGCACCGGCGTCTCCAAGTACAAGTCCCTCACCGACCTCGCCCTCCTCGAATGGTGCGTCCGCGACGACCTCAACCGCGTGGCCACCCGCCGCATGGCCGTCCTCAACCCCGTCAAGCTCGTCATCGACAACCTCCCTGAGGGCGCCGAGCTTGTCGCCCACGCCCCCAACAACCCCGAGGACCCCGCCGCCGGCTCCCGCGAGCTCCGCTTCACCCGCGAGCTCTGGGTCGACCGCGACGACTTCATGGAGGTCCCCTCCAAGAAGTTCCACCGCCTCACCCCCGGCAACGAGGTGCGCCTCCGCGGCGCCTGCCTCTTCACCTGCACCCACCTGGTCAAGGACGCCTCCGGCGCCGTCACCGAGATCCACGGCACCTACGACCCCGAGGCCGTGGGCGGCAACCCCGCCGACGGCCGCAAGGTCCGCGGCACCATCCACTGGGTCAGCGCCAAGTACGCCAAGACCGCCGAGGCCCGCCTCTACGACCGCCTCTTCACCCTCGAGGACCCGATGTCCGCCCCCTCCGGCAACTTCCTCGACGCCCTCAACCCCGAGAGCATGAAGACCGTCACCGCCTACGTCGAGCCCGCCCTCCTCGAGGCCAAGCCCGGCGAGCCCTACCAGTTCGAGCGCGTGGGCTACTTCACCCCCGACGTCCACGCCTCCCGCCCCGGCGCCCCCGTCTTCAACCGCACCGTCACCCTCAAGGACTCCTTCAAGAAGTGAGTCCCCGCCCCCTTCCCACCCCCTTAAAAGGACAATCCCCCATGATTACGCTCAAAGGTGTCTACTCCGCCCTCGTCACCCCCTTCAACGACGACGGCACCGTCGACTACGGCGCGCTCCGCGCCCTCATCCAGTGGCAGCTCGAGCAGGGCGTCGCCGGCGTCAGCCCCGTCGGCACCACCGGCGAAAGCCCCACCCTCAGCCCCGCCGACCACCTCAAGGTCATCGAGGCCACCGTCGAGGCCGTCGCCGGCAAGGCCCAGATCATCGCCGGCACCGGCGCCAACTCCACCGAAGAGGCCATCCACCTCACCAAGGAAATCGTCGGCCTCGGCGTCGACGCCTCCCTCCAGGTCACCCCCTACTACAACAAGCCCAACGCCGAGGGCCTCTACCGCCACTTCGCCGCCGTCGCCGACCTCGGCGTCCCCGTCGTGCTCTACAACGTCCCCGGCCGCTCCGCCAAGGAGATCCCCCTCCCCGTCGTCGAGCGCCTGGCCAAGCACCCCAACGTCTGCGCCATCAAGGAAGCCGGCGGCAGCGTCGACCGCGTCTCCGCCATCCGCCAGGTGGCCCCCGGCCTCACCATCCTCTCCGGCGACGACGCCCTCACCCTCCCCATGATCGCCGTCGGCGCCCAAGGCGTCATCTCCGTCGCCTCCAACGTCATCCCCGCCGAGATGTCCCGCATGGTCCGCCTCGCCCTCGAGGGCGACTTCGCCGGCGCCCGCGCCCTCCACGAGACGTGGTATCCCCTCTTCCGCGACCTCTTCTGCGACACCAACCCCATCCCCGTCAAGGCCGCCCTCGCCATGATGGGCAAGATCCGCCCCGTCTACCGCCTCCCCCTCTGCGAGCCCGACGCCCACTGCACCGCCCTCCTCCGCGACTGCCTCACCCGCCTCGGCCTCATCAAGTAAAGGACCTCCCATGAAACTCGCCATCCTCGGCGGCGCCGGCCGCATGGGCCAGATGCTCCTGGCCAACGCCAAAGACCTCGGCCTCGACGTCGTCGCCGTCACCGAAATCCCCGACTCCCCCCTCATCGGCCAGCCCGCCGCCCCCGGCCTCGTCTACCAGGCCGACTGGCCCACCCAGGCCGACACCGTCATCGACTTCACCTTCCACGCCTGCGTCATCCCCAACCTCCAAAACGCCGTCGCCAACCGCCAGGCCTACGTCCTCGGCACCACCGGCCTCACCCCCGAGGAGCGCGCCGCCGTCGACGACGCCGCCACGCGAATCCCCCTCTGCTTCGCCCCCAACTTCTCCCTCGGCGTCAACCTCCTCCTCGGCCTCGTCCGCCGCGCCGCCGAGGTCCTTGACGACTCCTACGACGCCGAGATCGTCGAGATGCACCACCGCCACAAGAAGGACGCCCCCAGCGGCACCGCCCTCGGCCTGGCCCAGGCCCTCGCCCAAGGCCGCGGCGTCAACCTCGACGACGAGGCCATCTACGGCCGCCACGGCATCGTCGGCGAGCGTCCCCGCGGCCAAATCGCCGTCCACGCCCTCCGCGGCGGCTCCGTCGTCGGCGACCACACCGTCATCTTCGCCGCCGACGAAGAGCGCGTCGAGCTCACCCACAAGGCCTCCTCCCGCGCCGCCTTCGCCAAGGGCGCCCTCAAGGCCGCCCAGTGGCTCCAGGGCCGCGACCCCGGCCTCTACGACATGGCGGACGTTCTCGGCTTCTGAGAAGCCGAGAACGGGAGGCTTGGAAGTTTGGAGGCTTGGAGGCTTGGCGCGCCCCCTTCGGGGCGACGGATGAGAGACTGACCGACAGTGGCCCATCGCGCGGGAATGTGCGCGGGGAAACCAAACTTCCAAGCCTCCAATCCTCCAAACTTCCGGCCGCGAAGCGGCCTGTCCGTCGCCCCGCAAAGACGTCGTTCTCTTGCTTTTGTGTCCTGCGGGGCTTCAGCGCCTTTGTGAGTGCCGCAAAGCGGCCTGTCCGTCGCCCCGCAGGGGCGTTTCCGTTCTCCGTTCCCCGTTTTCCGTTCTCCAGACCACCCCCATGCGCGCCGTCATCGCACTCGGCACCAACCTCGGCGACCTCGAGGCCGCGCTCGACGCCGCGCTCGCGGCCATCGCCGCCCTCCCCGGCACCGCCCTCCTCAAGGTCTCCCGCCGCTACGACACCACGCCGCAGGACGTCCCCCCGCAGTTCGCCGACCTCCGCTTCCTCAACGCCGCCGCCCTCATCCGCACCGACCTCCCCCCGCGCGCCCTCCTCGCCGCCCTCAACGCCATCGAGGCGCGCGCCGGCCGCGTCCGCACCCTCCGCAACGGACCCCGCCCCATCGACCTCGACATCTGTCTCTTATACACATCTCCGAGCCCACGAGACGG
>DVOR01000139.1 GCA_018713405.1 Candidatus Spyradenecus faecavium
GGGGCGGGCGGCCCGGCCACGGGCGCCGCCGGCGCGGGGCTTGGCCACGCGGCGGGCCTGGATCTTCGTCTGCTGCTGCGAACCTTGCTCTTCTTCGCTCATCTGTCCGGATTCCTTCTTCTCAAACCAAAAGCTGCTTCCAATGGGCCACCAAGGCCTGCACCTGCGCCTGCAGGGCGGCGGGGTCGTCCGCGTCGTTGCGGAGCGTCCAGGTGGCGCGGCGGGCCTTCTCCTCGGCGGGGAGCTGCGCGTCCAGGCGGGCCTCGGCCTCGGCGCGGGTCATCCCGCGGGCGGCCATCATCCGGCGGACCTGCGTCCCGCGCGAGGCGAGCACGCACACGATGCCGTCCCAGCCGACGTCCCACCCCTGCTCGAAGAGCGTCGCCGCCGAGAAGACCGAGATCTCCCCCGGCCGCGCCGCCGCGCGCCACGCCGCCGTCTCCTCCCGCGCCAAAGGCAGGACGATCGCCTCCAGGCGCGCCCGGGCCGCCGCGTCCGCGAAGACCAGCGCCCCCAACGCACGGCGGTCGACCCCGCCCTCGGGCGTCGCCATCCCCGGCCCGAAGGCCGCCACGATGGGCGCCACCGCCCGGCCCCCCGGCGCCTCCAGCGCGCGCACCGTCTCATCGACATCCAGCACGCGGCACCCGCAGGCGCGGAAACACCGCTCCGCCATGCTTTTGCCGCACGCAATGCCGCCTGTCAACGCAAACGCCAAGGAAACCATCGGAACCGAAGGGAGTTTGAAGGGAAAAATCGGCGTGGCCCAACCACGCGCTCCTCGACCCGAACGGGCCAATCCACCAGAAATGAATCGCGCACACTCTACCACAATCCCCGCCCCCCGTCAAACCAGGGCCAGGCGACGGGGCCCCGCGAAGACACGCCAGCCCAATGGGGCAGGGCGGCGTGCGCCGGCACGTCCCTACCCTACCCCGCACTTCGGGATCCGCGGTTTCGCCTGCATCCCGCCGCTTATGCTATACTGGACGCGAAGGAGGTGCCTCATGGCCAGCATCGCACAGGACACGGCGGACTTCGCCAAACTACGGACCAACGGTTGCATCTACGTCGACAAGACGGCGTCGTTGCACGAGTTGATTTGCGACCCTGGGCGGAGCCTCTACTTCATCTCCCGCCCGCGCCGCTTCGGCAAGTCCCTCATGCTCTCGACCCTGGACTGTATCTTCCAGGGCCGTCGCGACCTGTTCAAGGGCCTCGCCATCGACTCGCTGGACTACGACTGGGCCGACTACCCCATCCTCCAGTTCTCCTTCGCCGGCGTCAAGGCGACGTCACTCGAGGCCTTCAAGGCCGAGTTCCACGTCCGCGTCAAGAAAGTGCTCACCGAGGCGCAATGCGCGTGGGACGACGCGATTTCCCCCGGGGCGAACTTCAACCAAGCCATCACCGACCTTGCCAAAATGCGCGGCAAGCCCGTGGCGATCCTCATCGACGAGTATGACGCGCCCGTGGGCCACACGCTGGCCGACATCCCGCTCGCCACGGCCATCCGCGGCGAACTCTCGGACTTCTACATCCAAATCAAGGAATGCGCCTCCAACGTCCGCTTCCTGATGATGACCGGTGTCACGCGCTTCACCCAGCTCTCCGTCTTCTCGGCCCTCAACAATCTCAACGACCTGACAATGGATGCCCGCTACGCCACCCTCCTGGGCTACACCGAGGAGGAGCTGGACACTTTCTTCGACGCGGATATGCGCGCCCACGCCCAGGTCATGGGCCTCGCCTATGACGACTACCGCGCCCAACTCCGCTGGTGGTACAACGGCTACCGCTTCGCCAAGAGCAACATGGTGCGGGTCTACAACCCCTACGCCATCGCCAAGACCCTCGGAGCCAAAGACCCGCTTTTCTCCCCTACTTGGACGCGTTCCGGGCACCCCTCCGTGCTCATCAACTACCTCTCCGACCACGAGCTGACCGAGGTGGATTACGACGACGTGGAGAACGTCTCCGAGGAGTCCTTGGACATCTGCCAGCTGGAGGCCATCACCCCCGTCGCCATGCTGTACCAGAGCGGGTACCTCACCATCAAAGACTATTCCGAGTGGGGCTTCACCCTCGGCGTCCCCAACGAAGAGGTCCGCCGCGCCCTCAACGCGTTGCTGGCCCAATTCGCCACCAAAAAGCTGGGCGCCGGCTACCGCGACACGCTCTGCGGGCTCCTCGCCAAGGGCGATGTCCCCGGCTTCATCGAAAAGCTCAAGGCCCTCTACGCCCACCTCACCTACGGCTCCACCGAGTCCAGCGTCCACGAGGCCAGCTACCAACGCCCCCTCTACGCCATCCTCGCCTCCTATCCCGGGCTCCGCGTCATCGCCGAAGACGCCCAGGCCCACGGCCGCGCCGACCTCGTGGCCGAGTCCCGCCGTGCCGTCTACGTCTTCGAGCTCAAAGTCAAAGGTTCCGCGCAAGAGGCCCTCGCCCAGATCAAGGACCGCGGCTACGCCGAGCCCTATCGTGCCCTGGGCAAACCCATCCACCTCATCGGCCTGGCCTTTGACCCCGCCACCCACACCCTTGCCGACGCCCTCGTCGAGCCCCTCACCTGATTCCCCCGCCCGTTGAGAGGCAAAACCAAGCCTCCAAACCGCCAAACCCCAACCTTCCGAATCCGCCCCTCCCAGGGGCCGATTCTGCATAAGTCCACATCTTTTTCCGAAACCCTTAAGGGTCTGCCCCGAAACCCTTAGGGTTTTGGGTCGAACCCCTTAGGGTTTCGCCACCGACCCCAGCCGCGTCTTGACGCCTCCCCCGAGCGCGAATGGTTGAGAGCCTGCGCATCCGTGGGCGATTTGGTAGAATGGGGGCATGAAACGTATCGGCATCATCGGTTCGGGCCGCTTCGGCGAGGCCCTCGTCCAAGCCCTGGCCGCCCAAGGCGCGGAGGTCCTGCTCATGGACACCGACCGCCGCAAAATCCAGGAGCTCTCCGAATACGTCACCAAGGCCATCGAGGGCGACGCCACCAACATCCATGCGCTGGAGGAGGCCGGCTTCGCCACGTGCGACACCGTCGTCGTCG
Organism: Candidatus Spyradenecus faecavium; assembly: GCA_018713405.1. Classification (GTDB taxonomy): domain Bacteria; phylum Verrucomicrobiota; class Kiritimatiellia; order RFP12; family DVOR01; genus Spyradenecus; species Spyradenecus faecavium. The sequence goes on from DVOR01000139.1 coordinate 3,050, forward strand.
CCATCGGCGAGAACGTCGAGGGCTCCATCATGGCCACCGTCAACTGCAAGGACCTGGGCGTGCGCACCGTCGTCGCCAAGGCCTCCACCGACGTCCACGGGCGCGTCCTGCGGCGCGTGGGGGCGGACGTGGTGATCTTCCCCAACCGCGACCGCGCCCAGCGCCTGGCCCGCAGCCTGCTGACCGTCAGCCAGGTGGACCTCTTCGAGATCGCCGACGGCCTCTGCGCCGCCGAGATCCAGGCCCCCGACGCCGTCACCGACAAGACGTTGGCCGAGGCCGACGTGCGCCGCGCCCACGGCATCACCGTGCTGGCCATCCGCCGGCTGGACGACGCGGACCCCGCCGCGCCGCGCCGACTCATCATCCCGCAGGCCGACACGCCCATCCGCGGCGACGACCACCTCCTGGTCTGCGGCGCCTCCGACAAGATCGACGCCTTTGCCCAAGCCTGAAGGACCCACCATGGACTCCGACGACGTTGTCATCCGCCGCGCCACGCTCCAAGACGTGTTTGCCATCCACCGCCTGATTCAGAGCTATCCCCACGAGCTCATCCTCAAGCCCGTCAACAACATCGTCGAGAACATCGACCGTTTCACCGTCGCCGCCCGCGGCAACGAGCTCATCGCCTGCGCCGGCTGGCAGATTCTCCCCGAGATCGGCTGCCCCGAAGGCGCCACCGTCGAGCTCCAATCCGTTGCCGTCAGCAAGGCCTGGCGCGGCCGCGGCATCGGCAAGCGCCTCATCCGCTTCGTCCTTCAGCGCATCGAAGGCTTCAAGCCCGCCCAAGCCCTCGTCCTCACCTTCGAGCCCGGCTTCTTCGGCTCCCTGGGGTTCAAGGAAATCCCCAAGACCCAGATCATCCACAAGATCTACCGCGGGTGCATCTACTGCACCAAGCACACCAATCCCTTCACCTGCCCCGAGATCGCCATGGCCCTCCAGCTCCGCTGAAGGGCTCACCCCCGCCGCCACAGCGCCGGGGAAAACAACCACCGATCCTTCCGTGAGCAGAAGCGCCCTTCGTAGCGCCCAAGCCGACGCCGCACGCCGGGGATGAGGCGAAGCGTCCGCACCATGCACTTCAGCGCCCAGGTGTAGGCCAGGCCCAATCTCCACCGCCACCCCGGCACCTTCGAGACCTCCTCGCGCGACAGCCCAAGGAGCGCCTTCGCGCACCGATACCAAATCTCCATGCTCTCGCGATAACCTTGCTTCCAGCTGAAGGACACCTTCCACGGCAGCTCGCCGATTCCCGCAAAGTGGATGCACCGCGGGCGTTCCGCACCAAAGACCCGTGCCGCGAAAATCCCCCAGCCGTCCGGCAACGCCCGCTTGCTCCCCGCGCAAAGAATGTTGAGGGTATCCTGGTCGAGATAGGGGACATCCGGGTGCTCATGAAGGAACGTCATAGAGCGCGTCTCCAAGTCATGTTGCCGGAACCATGCCAGGTTGATAAGCAGGAAACCCGCACAAAGGTAGTCCTCTGGCACAAGCGGGATGTCGTGCGCCCCATACCATGGCCGCAACGACAAAGGGGCGTAGCGGTCAATCGCGCCCTGCAAGGCAACGTCAGGGTCGCGACATTCGAGGAGTTTGAACGGGTCATCCACGAAAAGCGTATCGCCATCCGCGTAGACGCACCAATCCTCCTCCGGCAGAAGGCTGGGCAGCACAAGGCGCGCGTAGACCGTCCGGTTGGTTCCCTGCCATCCACGCAAGGCATCGAAGCGCGCCATGTCGATGGGGTGACGCACCAGATGGGGAGGAGTGGGCAGTGCGGACTCGAGGCGTTTGACGAAGGCGTCCCAGGTGTCATCGGGGATGCCGCAGTCAAGGACGTGGACGATGAGGTCGTCGGGACGGCTGGCCTTGACGTAGGCCGAGCAGGCGGCCACCGCAATATAACGGACGTAGTTCGCGTCCGAGGCATAGACCAAGTGGAGTTTGTCGTGTAGCGCGGTCATGGAGGCTCCTTGCTGTGGCAAGTATACCACAGTGGGGCGTGTCAGAGGAAGAGGGGGCGGGCGAGGGCGAGGACGTAGACGCGTTTGGCGCCGGCGGAAAGGAGGGCGTGGGCGCAGGCGTCGCAGGTGGCGCCGGTGGTGAGGACGTCGTCGACGAGGAGGATGGTGCGGCCGCGGATGGGGGCGCGGCGGCGGGCGCGGTAGGCGCGTTTGGCGTTGGCGAGGCGTTCGGCGCGGGCAAGGCGGGTCTGCGAGAGGACGCCGGTGTGGACGCGGCGGAGGCGTTTGCGCCGGAGCATGGGGACGGGGACGACGGCATCGATGCCCAGGCGGAGGGGGGCGATGCGCGCGAGGTAGTGGGCGATGAGGATGCGGACGAGATCGTCGGTCAGCCAGAGGCCGCCGTGGTACTTGAAGGCGTGGATGAGGGCGCGGACGTCGCCGTCGTAGCGGGCGGCGATGAAGGCGCGGGTGAAGGCGGGGCGCCGGCGGAAGCAGTCGCTGCAGACGAAGTCGGGGCCTTCGGGGAGGGCGGATTCCGCGCCGCAGACCAGGCAGGCGGGGTGGCGCGTGAGGGTGAGGCGTTCGTAGCACTCCAGGCAGATCTGGCTGTCGCCGGAGGGGCGGCCGCAGAAGAAGCAGTCGCGGGGATAGAGGGCGTCGAGCGCCCAGCCGCCCCAGCGCAGGAGGCGGCGGGCGAGGCGGCGGAGGGCGCGGCGCATGGCGGTCAGAGGGCGATGCCGAGGCAGCGGAGGGCGAGCCCGAGGGCGCCGCCCAGCAGGATGAGGGCGACGGCGCCGATCTTGACCCACTGCGTGAGCAGGAAGAGGGCGACGGCGAAGCCGGCGGCGGCCCAGTGGAAGGGTTCGCCCGCGGGCAGGAGGGTGTGGCGCAGGAGGGTGACGGCGGCCGCGCCGATGAGGCCGACGACGACGGGCTTGGCGCCTTCGAGCGCGGCGCGGACGGCCCAGTGGCGCATGGCGTAGTGGAAGGCGCCGGCGATGAGCAGGATGATGACCAGGGAGGGGAGGACCACGCCGCCGGTGCTGCAGACGCTGGCGAGGATGGGGCTGAGGCCATGCTGCTGGCCCACGTGGATGCCGGCGAAGGTGGCGATGTTGATGGCGAAGGGGCCGGGCGTGCTCTCGGCGATGCCCACGAAGTCGGTGAACTGCTCGGGCGTGATCCAGCCGTGGAGCTCGATGAGCTGCTGCTGGATGAGGGGGATCATGGCGTAGCCGCCGCCGATGGTGAAGAGCCCCACCTTGAGGAAGGTCCAGAAGAGCATCCAATAAATCATGCCTTCCCCCCTTTCAGGCGCGGGCGCACGCCGTACCACAGCACGCCGAAGAGGAGGCCGCCGACGACGACCCAGAGGGCGTTTTGCCCCAGCACGGCCACGAGGAGGAAGGCGAGGGCGAAGGCGAGGGCGTTGGCCTTGTTGCGCGGCACGCCGTGGCCCATCCGCAGGAAGGCCCGCGCGATGAGCACGATCGCCGCCACGCGGATGCCGCCCAGCGCCGCGGCCACCCAGGTGTTCTCGCGGAACTGCAGGTAGAACCCGCTGACGATCACGATGACGAGCCACGCGGGGAAGACCAGCGCGGCCGTGGCGACGAAGCCGCCGAGCACGCCCGCCAGCCGGTAGCCCACGAAGGTGGCGGTGTTGACGGCGATGGGGCCGGGCGTGCTCTCGCCCACGGTGATGATGTTGAAGAGCTCGTCCTGCGTCAGCCAGCCCTTCCGGCGCACCAGGTCCTCCTCCAGCAGGGCGACGATGGCGTAGCCGCCGCCGAAGGTGATGCCGCCGAACTTCCCGAAGGTCAGCGTCAGGGCCAGCAACCGCCGGGCGAGGGAGGCCTCCTTCAGCGCGGATTCCGCGGTCGCGGCCTCGGGTGCGTGCTCAGGTGCGGGGCCCATCTCAGAGCCCGGCCTCCAGACGCGCCTTGACGGCCGCCAGGTCGGTGTCCGCGGGGGCGGCGCCGGACTTCACCGCGGCCTCGGCCACGGCGTAGGAGACGGTGGCGTAGAGGCGCTTGTCGAAGGCCTTGGGGATGATGTAGCCCGGGCCGAAGGCCAGCTGCTCGGTGGGATAGAGCGCCTGCACCTCGGGCGGGACGGGCTCGCGGGCGAGGGCGGCGAGGGCCTGGCTGGCGGCCACCTTCATCTCGGTGTTGATGGTGCGGGCGCGGACGTCGAGCGCGCCGCGGAAGAGGAAGGGGAAGCCCAGGACGTTGTTGATCTGGTTCGGGTAGTCCGAGCGGCCCGTGGCCATGACGTAGGGGCGGCCGGCGAGGGCCTTGGCCACCTCGGCGGGCTCGATCTCGGGGTCGGGGTTGGCCATCGCGAAGATGGCGGGGAAGTCGGCCATCGCCCGCACGTCGTCGCCCGAGAGCACGCCCGCGGCGGAGACGCCGATGAAGACGTGGGCGCCGGCGAGGGCCTCCTGGAGGGTGCGCTTGTCGGTGGCGACGGCATGGCGGCGCTTGTGCTCGGTCAGGTCGGTGCGGTCGGCGCGGATGACGCCCTTGGAGTCGCACATCGTCAGGTCACGCACGCCGGCGGCCTTGCACATGTCGGCGATGCGGATGCCCGCGGCGCCGGCGCCGTTGACGACCACGCGCAGGTCGCCCAGGTCGCGCTTGGCGATGGCGGCGTAGTTGATCAGGCCGGCCACGGTGATGACGGCGGTGCCCCACTGGTCGTCGTGGAAGACGGGGATGTCCAGCTCCTCATCCAGCACGCGCTCGATCTCGAAGCACGCAGGCGCGGCGATGTCCTCCAGGTTGATGCCGCCGTACATCGGGGCGATGGCGCGGCAGACTTCGATGACGCGCTGCGGGTCGGTCTTGCCCGTGTCCGCGCCGTCCTTGCGGCAGTGGGCGACGGGGACGGGCCAGGCGTCGACGCCGGCGAAGGCCTTGAAGAGCGCGGCCTTGCCCTCCATGACGGGGATCGAGGCCGCCGCGCCCAGGTCGCCCAGCCCCAGGATGGCCGTGCCGTCGGAGACCACGGCCACCAGGTTGCGCTTCGCGCTGAGGTCGAACGCCCGCGCCGGCTCCTTGGCGATGGCCTTCACGGCCTGCGCCACGCCGGGGGTGTAAGCCAGGCACAGATCCTTCTGCGTGGCCAGCGGCTTGCGCAACGCCACCCCCACCTTGCCGCCGTCATGGAACGCGAACACCTCATCCCGCGAAATCTCGATAGCCATCTGCCGATCCTTTCTGAAAAACGCCGCCCATTATACCAAATCCCCCACCCCACCCGCAGACAATGATGCGAGGGATGGCCTGCGGCCACCCCGGAGAACAGAGAACAGAAAACAGAGAACGGAGCGCCCCTGACGGGGCGACGGAGAGACCGCCGTGAAAAACCCTAAGGGGTCGGGGGCGAAACCCTAAGGGTTTTGGGTCGGAACCCTTAGGGTTTCGAGGCAGACCCTTAAGGGTTTCAGAAAATCATCAGCACTTATTTGGATAGGCGGGTGTGGGCGCCGCCCCATCACCCCCGCTTGCGGGCACGGGCGGGTTGTGGTATCTTAAGGACGATGATGATAGCTTTTCTGGAGAGCATGGCGTGACGACAAACGACGAGTATGCGTTGCAGATCCTGCAGGAGACGGGGCACCTGACGGCCGAGCAGGTGGCGTCGGCGTTGGGCGCGGAGCGTCGCGAGGGCCAGACGGCGCTCGATTGGCTGGTGGAACAGGGGGCCATCAGCGAGGAGGACGTGCTGGGGACGCTCGCGGAGCAGTTCGGCATGCCTTTCGCCTCGATCGACGGGGACGACGTGGACCCGGCGGCGGTGAAGCTGCTGGACGCCGAGACGGCGCGGAAGTACAACGCCGTGCCGTTGCAGGATGACGGCGATTCGGTGATGGTGGCGATCTGCGACCCGGCGAACTATGACGCGCAGGACGCGATCCGTTACCGGCTGAACGGGAAGAACGCCGATTTCGTGGTGGTGACCACCGGCGACGTGAAGCGGCTGATGGACAAGCTCTATCCGCTGACCTTTGACCCGAACGCGACGGACACCGGCGAGGGGCTGGTCTCCCAGCGCAAGGAGATGGAGGTGGATGAGAGCGGCGAGGGCGACGCGCCGGTCATCCGCCTGGTGAGCCTGATCCTGATGGACGCCTGCAAGATGAAGGCTTCCGACATTCACCTGGAGCCGATGGAGAAGCGGTTCCGCGTGCGTTTCCGCATCGACGGCGCGCTGCGCGAGATGGACCCGCCGCCGAAGCGCCTGCAGGGGGCGATCCTTTCGCGCGTGAAGCTGATGGCGAACATGGACCTCTCCGAGCGGCGCATCCCGCAGGACGGCCGCATCCAGGTGAAGATGGGCGACCGTGAGCTGGACCTGCGTGTGAGCACGGTGCCGACGAACTTCGGCGAGTCCATCGTCATGCGTATCCTGGACAAGCAGAACCTGGCGCTGGGCTTGCCGCAGCTGGGCTTCCTTTCCGACGACCAGGCGAAGTTCGAGCGGTTGATCGGCCTGCCTGACGGCGTGATCCTGGTGACGGGCCCGACGGGCTCGGGTAAGACGACGACGCTTTACGCCTGCCTGGGGCAGATCAACCGGCCGGACAAGAAGCTGATCACCGTCGAGGACCCGGTGGAATACCAGATGAGCGGCATCAACCAGGTGCAGGTGAACCGCGCGGTGGGGTTGGACTTCTCGGCCGCGTTGCGCTCCATCCTGCGTCAGGCGCCGAACATCGTCATGATCGGCGAAATCCGTGACCACGAGACGGCGGAGATCGCGATGGAGGCGGCGCTGACGGGCCACCTCGTCTTCTCCACCCTGCACACGAACGACGCGCCCAGCGCGGTGACGCGTCTGTGCGACATCGGCATCAAGCCCTTCCTGGTGGCGTCGGCGTTGCGCGCGGCGATGGCCCAGCGCCTGGTGCGCGCCATCTGCGAGAAGTGCCGCGAGGAGCACACGCCCACGGAGCACGAGCGCAAGCTGTTGGGCTCGATGGCCAAGAACATCGACAGCATGCGGATGTTCAAGGGCAAGGGCTGCCCCGTGTGCAACAACACCGGCTACAAGGGCCGCAAGGGCATCTTCGAGATCTTCACCGTGGACGACACCGTGCAGCGCATGATCTTTGACCGCGTGCCGACCACCACCCTGCGCACCCGCGTGCGTGAGATGGGCATGCGCACCCTCCGCGAGGACGGCATGCTCAAGGTCGCCAGCGGCATGACCACCCTGGAGGAGGTCCTCCGCGCCACGATGGGCGACGAGAACTAAGGAGCTTCGCGACTATGGAAAAGACCGTTTACGAGCTGGCCCCCGAGGCCGTCACCGAGATCACGATGCAGGACCTCATGCAGGCGACCGTCGACGAGGGCGCCTCCGACCTGCACATCCGCGTGGGGGGGCCGCCCTACCTGCGCTGCTCCGGCGCGCTGGAGCCGCTGGACGTGCCGGCCCTCACCCAGGCCGACGTGGCCAAGCTGGCCCTGGAGATCTCCAACGAGGAGCAGATCGCCGAGGTGGAGAAGAACGGCGGCGCCGACTTCGGCCTCTACTTCTCCGAGGCCGCGCGCTTCCGCGTCTCGGTCTTCAAGGAGCGGCACAACTACGGCCTCGTCCTCCGCCAGATCCCCTCGACCATCCTGACGCTGGAGCAGCTGGGCCTGCCCGAGGCCGTGCACGAGCTGCTCTACAAGCCGCGCGGCCTCATCCTGGTGACGGGCCCGACGGGCTCGGGCAAGTCCACGACCTTGGCCTCGATGCTCAACATCATCAACGAGGACCGCGACTGCCACATCATCACCATCGAGGACCCGATCGAGTTCTACCACTACTCCAAGAAGTCCATCGTCACCCAGCGCGAGGTCGGCGCCGACGTGCCCACCTTCGCCGAGGCCATCCGCCGCGCCCTCCGCCAGGACCCGGACGTGATCCTCGTGGGCGAAATGCGCGACCTGGAGACGATCGGCGCGGCCATCACCGCCGCCGAGACGGGCCACTTGGTCTTCGGCACGCTGCACACCACCGGCGCGGCCGCGACCGTCGACCGCATCATCGACTCCTTCCCGACGAACCAGCAGGAGCAGGTGCGCACGCAGCTCTCGATGTCGCTGGTGGCCGTCATCTCGCAGGTGCTCCTGCCCCGCGCCGACAAGGGCGGCAAGGGCCGGTGCGCGGCCTTCGAGATCATGATGTCCACCCCCTCCATCCGCAGCCGCATCCGCGACAACAAGACCTTCCAGATCACCTCCGACATCCAGACCGGCGCGAAGTTCGGCATGATCTCGCTGGACGACTCGCTCCTGCGCCTCTACTCCGAGGGCAAGATCTCCTACGAGGACCTCGTCACCAAGGCCCAGGACCCCGAGACCACCGTGCAGAAACTCCGCGAAATGCAGGGGGAATAACCCGCCATGGCAGACTCCCTTCAGCTCCCGCCCCTCGTCGCGCTCGTCCTCGAGAACGGCTTCATCGACGACACCCAGGCCCAAGAGCTCGTCCGCCAGCACATCGAAGGCGGCAAGCCCTACAAGGAGCTCATCCTCGACCTCGACGTCCTCAGCGAGGACGACCTGCTCTCGCTCATGGCCGGCAGCCAGGGCACCGACGTCGTCGACCTCTCCAACTTCGCCTTCGACGACACGCTGAAGAACCTCGTCCCCGTGGCCAGCGTGCGGATGCACTCCATCGTCCCCGTCGAGGCCGAGAGCGACCACGTGACCTTCGCCACCGCCGACCTGGTGGAGGCCGACGTCATCGACGAGCTCACCTTCCTCCTCTCCCGCGAGATCCGCTTCGTCTTCGCCACCGAGGCGCAGATCAAGGCCGCCATCGACGAGAACTTCGCCGGCGGCGACGCCTCCGACGCACTCATCGAGGAGCTCCCCGAGTTCGACGCCGACAGCGCCGACGAGAAGGGCATCGAGAGCGCCGCGGCCTCCGCCCCCGTCATCCGCTTCGTCAACCTCGTCCTCTACCAGGCCATCACCGACCGCGCCTCGGACATCCACATCGAGCCCTTCGAGAAGGACTTCAAGATCCGCTACCGCGTCGACGGCGCGCTCTACGAGATGAACCCGCCGCCGCTCAGCATGGCGCTGCCCATCATCTCGCGCATCAAGGTGCTCTCCAACCTCAACATCGCCGAGCGCCGCGTGCCGCAGGACGGCCGCATCGCCCTCACCGTCGCCGGGCGCCAGGTCGACCTCCGTGTCTCCTGCCTGCCCACCGTCCACGGCGAATCCGTCGTGCTCCGCGTCCTCGACCGCTCCGCCGTCTCCCTCGACCTGGAGAACATCGGCCTGCCAGAGGACATCTACGACGGCATCACCCTCGACATCGAGAAGCCCAACGGCATCTTCATCGTCACCGGCCCGACGGGCTCCGGTAAGACGACCACCCTCTACTCCTGCCTGCGCTACATCAACAAGGTCGACGTCAAGATCCTCACCGCCGAGGAGCCGGTGGAATACGACATCGAGGGCCTCGTCCAGGTGCCCATCAACCCCCAGCAGGGCAACACCTTCGCCAAGGTCCTCCGCGCCTTCCTCCGTCAGGACCCCGACATCATCATGGTCGGCGAAATCCGCGACCTCGAGACCGCCGAGATCGCCATCCAGGCCGCCCTCACCGGCCACTTCGTCTTCTCCACCCTCCACACCAACGACGCCGCCGGCGCCGTCACGCGTCTGGTGGATATGAACGTCGCGCCCTACCTCATCTCCTCCACCCTCCAGGCCGTCCTGGCCCAGCGCCTCGTGCGTACCTGCTGCCAGAACTGCAAGACCTTCTACGACCCCGACGACGACGCCATCGGCCGCCTTGGCCTCACCCGCGCCGACATCGGCAACCGCAAGTTCGCCTTCGGCAAGGGCTGCAAGGTCTGCAACGCCACCGGCTACAAAGGCCGAAAGGGCGTCTTCGAGTACCTCCGCATGTCCAACCCCATCCGCGACATGATCAACAACCGCGAGCCCACCCTCGTCATCCGCGAGAAGGCCCGCGAACTCGGCATGCGCACCATGCGCGAGGACGCCATCCGAAACGTCCTCGACGGCTACACCACCGTCGACGAGGTCCTCCGCTACACCTGATGCGGCGCCATGCGCCGCATCGGAGAACGGAGAACAGAGAACAGAGAACGGAACGCCCCTGCGGGGCGACAAAAAGGGCAATGGGTAGGGTGAGGCCAAGCTTCCAAGCCTCCAAACTTCCAAGCTTCCCCTCCTGCGTCCTTCGTGTTTCTTCGTGGTCCTTTGTGTCCTTCGTGATGAAACGTAAGACCTTTCACTTCTTTCCCTCAAGGTTGCCCGTCGCGCGCTTGCGCGCGCTCTGTTTTCTGTTCTCCGTTCTCTGTTCTCCCCTTGCCTTCCCGCAAGGCGGCTCCTTCCGCGCCGCCTCCGAATCCCAGATCCCCCTCTCCATCGCCCAGGAGGCCGAGGGCGCCATCGACAAAGGCCAACGCTGGCTCGCCGCCCAGCCCCCGCCCGCCGGCGACCTCCCTCGCCTGCTCCTCCGCCGCTACGCCCTCGCCCCCGCAGACGCGCCCTTCACGCTCAGCCGCTGCGACCTCACCCCCCTCCAGCAGGCCATGCCCGGCCCCACGCCCCCCACCCTCCTCACC
>DVOR01000140.1 GCA_018713405.1 Candidatus Spyradenecus faecavium
CCGCGCCGGGGGCGGGGCGCTCAGCCCAGCAGGTTGAGCAGGCCCTGCAGCAGGCCCTTGAGGGCCTCGACGATCACGTCGATCAACGGGTTGTCCATCGCACACCTCCTTTCCGGCGGGGGCCGCCCGAAGGCCGGCCGGCCGATTCGGCCGTGTGGGGAATCCGTCGCGGGGTGGGGGCCGCCCGCCCGCGGGGGACGGGCGGCCCGTCGGTCAGGCCTGGGCCACGGCGGTCTGCAGCTCGCCCGCGTAGACCACCTGGTAGAGGGTCTCGCCGCCCATGCGGGTGCGGAAGACGAGGCTCAGCTCGGCGCCGGCGTCGGGGAACTCCTGCGGGTTGTGGAGGACCGCGCGGGCGGGGTTCGCCTCCTCGATGAGCGAGGGGCAGCGGATCTCGTTGCCGCCGTAGACGAGGAAGAAGCCCTCATCCTCCGCCTCCTCGTCCCACTCCAGCTTGGTGCCGGTGACGAGGAAGGTGCCCTCGGAGGTGATCTGGCCGGGCAGGTTGGCCGCGAGGTCGAAGACGCCCTCGAGGGTGGGCAGGGTGACGGTGTTCAGGCGGCGGACGGCGCTGGAGGCGGCCGCGGAGCGCAGGCGCGAGCCCACGGAGGCGTTGACGACGACCTTGTTCTTGGCCGGGTCCCACGCGGCGGTCTCGCTGGCGAAGGTGCCGCGCACCGCGGGGGCGAAGCGGACCAGGCCGCCGATGTTCACCGCGCGGCCCGAGGCCACGAGGTCGGCCACCAGGTCGGCGAACTCGCTGAGGACGAGGCGGACGGTGCTGCCCTTGACGGCGCAACCTTCCTTGACCATCTGGTCGGCGATGTCCTGCAGGCCGTAGGTCTCCTTGACCTCCACGCAGCCGACGTAGGTCTCCGCGCCGGCCTTCTCGGTGGCCATCTCGTTGGGCACCAGCTTGTAGTTCACGCTCTTGAGGTCGCCCTCGCTGTTGATGACGATGCTGTCCATGGCTGGACTCCTTTCGTTCGGCCCCTTGGTGTTGGCTTCCGGACGCCCGCCCGGTTCCGCCGCGCTCCGCCGGGGCCGCCTGCTTCGCGCACCCTTTGCCAAAAAGGTGACGTCAAAGGTGACACGTCATCCCCGCGGCCCGCGAAGACAAGCCCTCGCGGGCCTGACGGGGGTGACGCGGCGGGCGCCAATGGCACCCCCGCGTGTCACCCCCTGGAGAACGGAGAACAGAGAACAGAACGCGCGCAAGCGCGCGACGGGCGGGCCGCCGTGCCGGGAAATTGGGAGAGGCACAAGGGATGGGCGCGGTAGTGAGGCCCAAGGGGCCGAACGGCGAAGCGCCCAGGCCCTTGCGCCCCTTCGCGTCTTCGCGGGAAAGCGCGAGCCCCGCCGTTAGGCGGTGGGAGTCGGGGTGTGGGGGCTTGGCCCCCACGGCAGCCTTCCTGAATCTCCTGAATCTCCTGGACCTCCTGTGCCGCCTGGCGCGTCCTGCGGCGGCGGTGGGGGCCAAGCCCCCACACCCCGGGGCGCTCAGGAGGTTCAGGAGATTCACGAGATTCAGGAAACTCCCACCTTTCCGCCTGACGGCGGGCCCCACCTTTCCGCCTGACGGCGGGCCCCCACGTTGCCGCCTGACGGCGGGCCCCACGTTGCCGCCTGACGGCGGCCTATCCGTCGCGCGCTTGCGCGCGTTCTGTAGCCGTGGAAGGTTTGGCGCTTCGCGCCTGCACGCTCTGTTCTCCGTTCTCTGTTCTCTGGCACAAGTGGGGCGGCCTTGCCGCCCCACTTGTGCCATTGTGCTATACTACGGCGCACAGAAAGGGAAGACTAATGGCAGAGGATTTGGAAGCGGCGTTGGATCCCATCGAGGCGTGCCTGGAGGACATCCGGGCGGGGAAGTTCGTGGTGATCGTGGATGACGCCCAGCGCGAGAACGAGGGCGACCTGATCATGGCCGCGGAGAAGGTGACGCCCGAGGCGGTGAACTTTTGCATCCGCGAGGCGCGGGGCCTGCTGTGCGCGCCGTGCGACGGGGCGATCCTGGACCGTCTGGGCATCGCGTTGGCGCCGAGCGTGAATCGGGGCGACCGTTTCGCGACGGCCTTCACGCTGAGCGTGGACGGGGCGCCGCGCACGGGCGTGACCACCGGCATCTCCGCCGCCGACCGCGCCAAGGCCGTGCGCCTGCTGGTGGACGAGTCCGCGACGGCGGACGACTTCGTGTCGCCGGGGCACACCTTCCCGTTGCGGCCGCAGCCAGGCGGGGTGTTGCGCCGCGCGGGCCACACCGAGGCGACCGTCGACCTCGCGCGGCTGGCGGGGCTGAAGCCCGCGGGCATCTGCTGCGAGATCGTGGGCGAGGACGGCACGATGGCGCGTCTGCCCGACCTGATCCCCTTCGCGCGGAAGCACGGCCTGCGCATCTGCTCGGTGGAGCGGCTGATCGCCTACCGCCGCGCCCACGAGTCGCTGGTCGAGCGCGTGGAGAGCGTCGACCTGCCGACGGCCTACGGCCACTTCCGCCTGACGATGTTCCGCGGGAAGCTCGACGGGCTGGAGCACCTGGCCCTGACGATGGGCGACCTGGCGGGCGACCCGCCGCCGCTGGTGCGCGTGCACAGCGAGTGCCTGACGGGCGACGTCTTCGGGAGCGCGCGGTGCGACTGCGGCTGGCAGCTGCACCAGGCCATGACGGCCATCGCCAAGGAGGGCCGCGGGTGCCTCCTCTATATGCGCCAGGAGGGCCGCGGCATCGGCCTGGCCAACAAGCTCCATGCCTATAAGCTGCAGGAGCAGGGCTGCGACACCGTCGAGGCCAACGTGCGCCTGGGCTTCGCGCCTGACCTGCGCGACTACGGCATCGGCGCGCAGATCCTGGCCGAGCTGGGCATCACCCGCCTGCGCCTGATGACCAACAATCCCCAGAAGGTCGTCGGCCTGGCCGGCCACGGCCTGGAAATCTCCGAGCGCGTGCCCATCGTGGCCCACGCCGGCCCCTTCAACGCGCACTACCTGGAGACCAAGCGCGAGAAGATGGGGCATTTGCTGTGAGGGGCGCCTGCGGCGCCCCTCACAGCGGAGAACGGAAAACGGAGAACGGAGAACGGAACGCGCGCAAGCGCGCAACGGGCAAGCCGCCGTCAGGCGGCGGAGCCGGGGACACGAAAGAGGCGCAAGGGATGGGCGCGGTAGTGAGGCCCGCAGGGCCGAACGGCGAAGCGCCCAGGCCCTTGCGCCCCTTCGCGTCTTCGCGGAACAGCGCGTGCCCCGCCGTTTTGGTAAAATGAGGGGCGAAAGGATTGCAGAGATGACCGAGATTTGCGGAGCGTTGAAGGGCGATGGGTTGCGGCTGGCCTTCGTGGTGAGCCGGTTCAACTCCATCTTCACGGAGCAGTTGCTGAAGGGCGCGCACGACGCGGCGTTGCGCCACGGCGTGGCCGAGGAGGCGCTCACCGTGGTGCGCGTGCCGGGGGCGAACGAGATCCCGCTGGCGGCGGCGAAGCTGGCCAAGCGCGGCGGGGTGGACGCCATCGTGGCGCTGGGGGCAGTCATCGACGGGGCGACCGACCACGCGATGCTCATCAACACCTCCGTGGCGCGCGCCCTCTGCCAGATCGGCCTGGAGGCGGGCATCCCCGTGCTCAACGGCATCGTCTGCGCCCACAACCTGGACCAGGCCGTGGAGCGCTCCGGGTCGAAGGCCGGCAACAAGGGCTTCGACACCGTCTGCGCCGCCATCGAGGCCGCGAACGTCCTGCGCCAGCTCTGAGGGGGCCCCGCCATGCGCTTTGACGACGCCGAGACCCCCGCGCCCCCCGAGACCCCGACGCTCCAGGAGGTCGAGGTCATCGACCAAGAGGACGCGCCCATCACCTTCCCCGCGCGCAACCGCCGCCAGGGCCGCGCCTGGGCCCTGCAGATGATCGTGCAGGCCGACCTCAACCCCTTCGTGGACGTGGGGATGATCCTCTCCCACTTCTGGGAGCAGCAGTGGAGCTACGCCCAGGAGAAGGCCCACCGCGACGACGCCGAGCCCGGCAAGCCCCGCAAGGTGGAGCCCTATCCCGAGGAGCGCCTGGCCACCCACCAGCTCAAGCAGTTCACCGAGGACCTCGTGCGCGGCACCCTGGCGCGGCGCGAGGCCATCGACGCGGCCATCGCCCGCCTGTGCGACAACTGGAGCCTCGACCGCCTGGGCGTGATCGAGCGCAGCCTGCTGCGCCTGGCCTTCTATGAGATGGATTGGTTCGGCACGCCCGCGCCCATCGTCATCAACGAGGCCGTCGACCTGGCCAAGTTCTTCGCCAACGAGGAGTCCGGCGCCTTCGTCAACGGCGTGCTGGACCGCCACGCGCACGAGAAGCGCGCGTAAGGGAGGGGCGTCATGGCGAAGCTGGCGGTGAATCTGGGCGGGGTCCCCATGAAGAACCCCGTGACCACGGCGAGCGGCACCTTCGGGTACGGCCAGGAATACGACGCGCTCTTCGACGTCTCGCGCCTGGGCGCGGTGACGGTGAAGGGCGTGCGCGCCTGCCCCTGGCCCGGCAACCCCCTGCCCCGCCACGCGGAGGTCCCCGGCGGGCTGCTCAACGCCATCGGCCTGCAGGGCCCCGGCGTCGAGGCCTTCATCCGCGACGACCTCCCCTTCCTGGCCGAGCGCGGCGTGCCGGCCATCGTCAACATCTGGGGCGCCAGCGCCGAGGAGTACGCCGAGGTCGCCGCCGCCCTCGAGGGCCAGCCCGGCGTGGCGATGCTGGAGCTCAACGTCTCCTGCCCCAACGTCAAGGAGGGCGGCGCCAGCTTCGGCACGCGCGTCGAGACCTTCGTGGACGTGGTGCGCCGCGTGCGCGCCGCCACCACCCTGCCCATCATGCCCAAGCTCGCGCCCAACGTGCCCGACGTGCGCCCCTTCGTGCAGGCCGCGCAGGACGCGGGGGCCGACGCGGTGAGCCTGATCAACACCCTGCCCGGCATGGCCGTCGACCTCGAGCGGCGCCGCCCCGTCCTCGCCAACCGCACCGGCGGCCTCTCCGGCCCCGGCATCCACCCCATCGCCCTCAAGCACGTGTGGGAGGCCGCCCAGGTCGCCACCGTGCCGATCCTGGCGATGGGCGGCGTGATGACCGCGCAGGACGCGCTGGACTTCATCCTCGTGGGCGCCACGGCCGTGGCCGTCGGCACCGCCACCTTCCTCGACCCCCTGGCGCCGATCCGCGTCCTCGAGGGCATCGACCGTTGGCTCGACGACCACGGCGTCGCCGACGTCAACGACTTCCGCGGCACCCTGCAGGTCTGAGATGGCCCGCACCGTCCCGGAGACCCTGACGGACGCGCCCGTCAGCGAGCGCGTCGTCTTCGCGTCGCTCCGCGCGCGCCTGCCGGATCCCTGGCGCGTGTGGCACGGCGTGGCCTATTCCGCCGCCCAGACCGGGACCGAGGGCGAGGCCGACTTCGTGGCGGCCCACCCCGCGCGCGGCCTCGTCGTCATCGAGGTCAAGGGCGGGCACGTCGCCTGCCGCGCGGGGGCGTGGTTCCAGGACGGCCGCCGCCTGCGCGAGGCCCCCGCCCTCCAGGCCACGCGCGAGGCCCACGCCCTGGTGCGCGCCTGGGCCGCCCGCTTCGGCGCGCCCCCGCCCTTCCCCGTCGCCCACGCCGTCTGGCTCACCGGCGCCGAGCGCCCCCCGCGCGAGCCCCTCGACCTCGCCGGCCGCGCCCTCTACGCCGCCGACCTCGCCGACCCCGAGCCCGCCCTCCTGCGCCTGCTCGCCGCCGAGGCCCACCCCCTGCGCGAGCCCCTCGACCTCGACGCGCTGGAGGCGCTCCTCTCCCCGACCCTCGACTTCCGCCGCGACTGGGTCATGCGCCGCGACCTGCAGGACGCCTCCATCGCGCGGCTGACCGAGGAGCAGGCCCGCGCCTTCGACGCCTTCGCCGAGTTCCGCCGCTTCCGCGTGCGCGGGTGCGCCGGCAGCGGCAAGACCCTCCTCGCCCTGCGCCAGGCCCACGTCTGGGCCGCCGCCGGCAAGCGCGTCCTCCTCCTCTGCTTCAACCTCCTCCTCGCCGAGCGCCTCCGCGAGCTCGTCGCCCCCGGGGCCTCCATCCGCGCCGTGGCCGTCAACGACCTCTTCCGCGAGCTGCTCGGGCGCGAGGACGACGGCACGCCCGAGTTCTGGCACACCCTGGCGCGCGACGCCCTCGCCCCCGCCCGCGCCCTCGCCGCCCGCCGCGCCTACGACGCCGTCATCGTCGACGAGGGGCAGGACTTCTCCCCCGACCAGTGGGCCGCCGTCCAAGCCCTCGTCCCCGAGGACGCCAACTTCCTCATCTTCTACGACCCCGCCCAGAACATCTTCGACCGCGACCCCGCGGCCCTCCCCGCCTTCGGCTGCCCCGACGCCGTCCTGACCACCAACTGCCGCAACACCCGCGGCGTCTTCGCCACCCTGCGCCCCTACGCGCCCGACGGCGTGCGCGCCTTTCCCGACGCCCCCGCCGGCGACGCCACCGAGGTCTACCGCGCCGCCAACCGCCCCGCCCTCCGCGCACGCCTCCGCGCCCTCCTCGCACGCCTGATCCGCGACGAGGGCGTCCCGCCCCAGGACATCCTCCTCATCGGCGGCCGCGCCCTCCCCAACATGGCCCTCGCCGACGTGCTGGCCGACTTCCCCGGCCTGCGCTACTACACCTACCGCAAGTTCAAGGGCCTCGAGGCCCCCATCCTCATCCTCGTCGACGTCCGCGACGGCGACCCCCTCTGGGACCGCGCCGCCCGCTACACCGCCATCTCCCGCGCCATCCACCGCCTCTTCATCCTCGAGCTGGAGGGGCGCTGAAGCGCCCCTGGGGTGCCTGCGGCACCCCAGAGAACAGAGAACAGAGAACAGAACGCGCGCAAGCGCGCGACGGGCCACCCTCCGTCAGGCGGCGGTGCCGGGGTGTGGGGGCTTGGCCCCCACGGCCGCCCGTCCTATTGGTCCTATTTGTCCTATTGGTCCTACCACGCCGCCAAAGGGCGCCTCGCGAAACCCTAAGGGGTTCGACCCAAAACCCTAAGGGGTTCGCGGCAAACCCTTAAGGGTTTCAGAAAAAGATGTGGACTTATTTGGAATGGGAGGGTGTGGGGCGCATTCCGGAAGCTTGGAAGTTTGGAGGCTTGGTCGGCGGCCGTGGGGGCCAAGCCCCCACACCCCGGGGCGCTCAGGAGGTTCAGGAGATTCACGAGATGCAGGAGGATAGCGGGGTGTGGGGCGGAGCCCCACCCAGAAAGCCAAGCCTCCAAACCTCCAAGCTTCCAAGCTTCCGGCCGCGAAGCGGCCTTCGTTCTCTGTTCTCTGGCACAGTGGGGCGCCGCGGCGCCTCCACTGTGCTATACTATAGGTATGCAATTTCGACTGACGGTGTTGCTTTGTCTGTTGTGCGGTGCGTTGGCGTGGGGAGCGCCGGACGCGCCGGGGACGTTCCGTCTGCGGGTGGGGCCCTTCTTCGAGTGGGGCTCGATGGAGGGGCGCGGGTTGACGCGGTTCGCCATCCGCCCCTTCTACGCCTGGGAGCAGGCCGCGCGCAATCCCGCCGACGAGGACATGGAGGTGGTCTGGCCGCTCACGCACTTCTCGTGGCGGGGCGATTCGCGCCAGTGGCGCGTCATCTGGAGCTTCTGGTGGGAGCGCGACCGCACGGAGCGGACGTCGCGCGACTATTCCTTCTCCATCCCGCCGCTGTGGGTGAACGGGCGCGCCGACGAGGAGGACGCCTACTGGGGGCTCTTCCCCGTGTGGGGGCGGATGCCCAAGGTGTTGTTGTTGGAGGACTTCCGGTGGCGGCTCTTCCCGCTGTGGCTGGGTTACCGCACGGGCGGGACGCAGGGGGTCTACCGCGACTATTTCCTGTGGCCCTTCTTCTCGCTGAAGCACGACGCCGACCGGACGCGTTGGGCGCTGTGGCCGCTCTACGGCACCAAGCGCGAGCGCGGGGTGGACGCGCGGTTCGTGCTGTGGCCCTTCTGGAACGACCGCACCTTCACGGGGCCCCGCAAGCGCGGCTCGGCCTGGATGCTCTGGCCGCTGATGGAGCGCGTGGACGCCGACACCGAGTGGGGTGGGGGGATCCTGCCGCCTTTCTTCCAGTGGCGGCACACCGCCGACGGGGCCTTCCTGCTGCGTTGCCCGTGGCCGCTCTTCGAGCGCTACTCGGACGCGCGGGAGAGCACGTGGCGGTCGTGGCGGCTCTGGGGGACGACCACACGGGGGTCGCGCGCGGGCTGGTGGTTCCTGCACCCCATCGCGGTGAGCCAGCGTCAGCACACGCCCAACCAATACACCTTCCACCGGCGCTTCTGGCCCTTCTACGTGGAGGAGGAGACCCACGGCTATGACGCGCGCGGGCAATCCCGTCTCCAGTCGAGCCACTTCCGCCTCTGGCCCTTCTTCGCCAGCGACTACACCGAGGAGGAGGGGCTGCGCCGCCGCTCGCTCATCCTCTTCCCCATCCGCGACGTCCCCGCCATCGAGCGCAACTGGGCGCCCTTCTGGACCTTCTACACCGCCACCCGGCGTCCCGGCGAGCGCGAGGTGCTCCACGAGCTCTTCTGGGGGCTGATCTGGTGGCACACTGAGGCGGAAGAGGCGGAGGCTTCGCCTCCGCCTCGGAGAACGGAGAACGGAGAACAGAGAACGGAACGCCCCTACGGGGCGACGGTCAATGCTCCGTCAAACGACGAAGCCGGGACGGACGCGCCGGGCGACGCCGGGGAGCCAAGCCCCCAAGCCTCCAAACTTCCAAGCCTCCAAAACGAAGGGAGGGTCGCCCGATGACCGTGCTCCATGAACCCGCGCCCGACGCGGTGCGGGCGTTGTTCGCCGCCGTGGGCCGCACCGCGCGCCTGGTCGGCGCCGCGCTCGCCGGCCTGCCCGCCGTGCTCGCCCGCCGCGACGGCCGGCGGACGCTCGCGCGCCAGCTCTTCATCGTCGGGGTGGGAACCCTCGCCGTCGCGACGGTGGTGGCCCTCTTCACCGGGATGATCCTGAGCCTGCAGCTGGGCATCGCCTTCCGGCAGCTGTCGCTGGAGGGGATGGTCGCCACCACGATGTCCTACGCCATGCTGCGCGAGATGGGGCCCTTCATGACCGGCATCATCCTGGCCGCCTGCGTCGGCAGCGCCATGGCCGCGCAGCTCGGCACCATGACCGTCAACGACGAGATCGCCGCCCTCGAGATGATGAGCGTGGACCCCGTGCGCTTCCTGGTGGCGCCGCGCCTGTGGGCGATGACGCTCATGGCGCCCCTCCTCTCCTTCTACACCTGCGTGCTGGCCTTCCTCGGCGGCGCGCTCGTCGGCAACACCCAGCTCAACATCCCCTTCCTCCAGTTCATCCAGGGCGTGCTCGAGGCCGCCGAGCTGAAGGACCTCTACGTCGGGCTCCTGAAGGCCGCCGTCTTCGGCGTCCTTGTCAGCGGCATCTCCTGCGCCGTCGGCTTCGCCACCACCCAGGGCGCCGCCGGCGTCGGCGCCTCCACCCGCCGCGCCGTCATCTACTCCTTCCTGGCCATCCTCATCGGCGGCTACTTCATCACCAGGTGCTTCTATGTCCTCTGACCCCGCGCCCGCGGTCTGCTTCCGTGGCGTCGCCAAGGCCTTCGGCGCGCGCCGCGTGCTCGACGGGCTGGACCTCACGCTCGCCCGCGGCGAGATCCTGGCCGTCATCGGCCCCTCCGGCACCGGCAAATCCGTCACCCTCCGCCTCGCCTCCGGCCAGCTCTTCCCCACCGCCGGCACCGTCACCCTGCTGGGCGAAGACCTCTCCGCCCTGGGCGCCGACGGGCTCGCGCGCCTGCGCCGCCGCGTCGGCTTCCTCTTCCAGGGCGGCGCGTTGCTTGGCTGGAAGACCCTCGCCGAGAACGTCGCCCTCCCCCTCGTCGAGCGCGATCGCCTCCCGCCCGAGGCCATCGCCGGCCGCGTCCGCGCCGCCCTCGAGGAGGTCGGCCTCGCCGACGCCGGCGACCTCTACCCCGCCGAGGTCTCCGGCGGCATGGTCAAGCGCGCCGCCTTCGCCCGCGCCATCATCGAGGACCCCGAGATCCTCTTCTTCGACGAGCCCACCTCCGGGCTCGACCCCGTCATGGCCCGCACCGTCGACGGGCTCATCGCGCGCATCGGCCGCACCCGCCACGCCGCCTGCCTCGTCGTCACCCACGACCTCGCCGGCGCCCTGCGCTACGTCGACCGCGTCGCCTTCCTCAAGGGCGGCCGCTTCCTGCAGGTCGCCCCGCCCCGCGAACTCCTCGCCCACCCGCACCCCGAAGTCCGCGCCTTCCTCGAAGCCCAAAGCCTGGAGCCCACCCCATGAGCGCCAAATCCCAATCCCTCCTCCCCGACCTCCTCACCGGCCTCTTCGTCCTCGCCGTCGTCGCCCTCCTCGCCTTCTTCACCATCGTGATCAGCGGCGTCGACCTCCTCCGCGGCCGCCGCGACGTCCTGCGCGAGGCCCGCTTCCAGAACGTCGGCACCCTCCGCGCCCAAGACCCCGTCACCGTCCGCGGCATGAAGGTCGGCGCCGTCCAGTCCCTCACCCTCGCCGGCGACCACGTCCTCGTCACCTTCACCATCGACCAGGACGTCCCCCTGCAGGCCGACGCCCACGCCGCCGTCGCCGCCACCTCCGTCCTCGGCGGCTCCGCCCTCACCCTCGACCAAGGCGCCTCCCCCGACCCCCTCCCCGCGGGCGCCGTCCTCCCCGGCGCCGCTCCCAACGACGTCATGGGCCAGCTCGGCGACCTCCTCGCCGACCTCCGCCGCTCCTTCGACCCCGCCGACCTCCGCACCCTCATCGTCAACCTCCGCGGCGCCTCCTCCAACCTCGCCGACATCACCGGCCGCGTCCGCTCCGGCCAAGGCCTCCTCGGCAAGCTCCTCTCCGACGACGACCCCCTCCTCACCGACCTCCACGCCACCCTCGCCAACCTCAACGCCGCCACCGCCGCCCTCAACGACCCCGACACCCCCATCGGCTCCCTCCTCACCGGCGACGCCCCCCTCCTCGCCGACCTCCAGGCCACCGCCGCCAACCTCCGCGCCGTCACCCAGCGCCTCAACGACGGTCAGGGCCTCCTCGGCAAACTCCTCTCCGAGGACGACCGCACCTACGCCGACCTCCAGGCCACCCTCGCCAACCTCAACGCCGCCACCACCGCACTCAACGACCCCCAGGCCCCCCTCGGCAAACTCCTCGCCGGCCGCTCCACCCTCGTCACCGACCTCGAGGCCACCGCCGCCAACCTCCGCGGCATCACCCAAAAGCTCAACGATGGCCACGGCACCCTCGGCCGCCTCGTCAACGACGACACCCTCGCCACCGAGGCCGAATCCGCCATCAAAGACGTCCGCCAGGTCATCGACAACCTCCGCGACACCTCCCCCATCACCTCCTTCACCTCCCTCTTCTTCGGCGGCCTCTAAGGAACGAAGGGACGCCTTTGGCGTCCCGGAGAACAGAGAACGGAGAACAGAGAACGGAACGCCCCTGCGGGGCGACGGAAGGGGTATGGGGCCAAGCCTCCCCCCTCCAAACTTCTAATCGTCCCCTCCTGCGTCCTGCGTGCGGCAGCACGCCCCCAATCTGCGCAATCTGCGGTTCCCTCGCGCCGCGCCGGGGTAGCCAGAGACGCAAAGCGGGTTCGCCGCCCCTCACGTCAGGAGGAAGGCCGCATAGAGCGGCAGGGAGAGGAGGCGGTCCGTCCGGCCGAACTCGCGCTCGGAAAGGCGCACGGCCCGGACGGCAGGGGCGCGCGCAAGCAAGGCTGCCAAGCTCCGCGACCGCACGTGCTCGCCGCGCTTCACCTCGACGGCGACCGGCGCCGCGGCGCCGTCATAGACGAAGTCGACCTCCGCGCCGCTCCCGCTCGCCCAATAGTAGGGCTTGATGTCGTTGGCCGCGAGCGCTTGGGCCACGTAGGTCTCCGCCAGGCCCCCAAAGGCCGTGCCCGGGTGGGCCGCCACGATTTCCTCGGGCCGGAAACCCGCCATCGCGCCGTATAGCCCCACATCCATCAGGAAGGCCTTGAAGGCAGACGGGTCCTCGAACGTCGGGAGCGGGCGCTCCACGCTCGAGACCGCGTGGCACTGCGCGACCAACCCGGCCTGGGACAACCAGTCGAGCGCGTAGTCATAACGGCTGGCGGTGGCGCCCATCCGCACCACGCGATACTGGAACTTCTGGTTGGGCTTCGCCAATTGCCGCGGCAACGACTCGTAGCACGCCAGAATCCGGCGCGTCTCGGTGGGCGTGGCATAACGGGCCATGTCCGCGGCCATGCTCTGGCGCAGGCGGTTTTGCGCCAGGCGCACCTCCTCCCAGCCCGCGGCCTCGCGGGTCGCCGCATGGCACGCGACCGCCTCGGGCATACCACCCACGACGAGATACTCGCGGTAGAGACGGACCAACAGCTCATGCTCCACGCCCGAGACCCGCACGTCCCGCGCAAAACCTTCCCGCACCGCGTCGGTCAACGCCCCCTGGCCGCAGGCCCACGCGAACTCCTCGAAGTCCATCGGGTGCATCGTCAGGAAATCGACCTTCCCGACGGGAAAGCCCACATCATCCCCGCGCACCGCCACGCCAAGGAGGCTCCCCGCCACCGCCACCGGCTGCTCGGGCATCCGCTCGCAGAAATATTTCAGCGCCGCCAAGGCCCGCTTGCAGCTCTGAATCTCGTCCAAGAACAGCAACGTCTGCGGCGTCACGGGGCGGGAGAGGAGCGGCGCCAGGCGCGCCAACACCTCCCGCGGCGTCAAATCGCCCGCGAACGCCTCCCGCGCCAAAGCGTCCGACTCCAGGTTCACATAGGCCACGCCCTCGAAGTCGCTCTGGCCGAACTCCAGCAGCGTGTACGTCTTGCCCACCTGCCGGGCGCCCTGCAGGACCAATGGCTTCCGGCCCGGCCGTTTCGCCCATTCCCGCAGCTTTTCCAACATCTTACGTCGCATACATCATCTCCTTTTGATGCCCTCATTCTCCCATAAACGCCAAAAAGTTGCAAGTGCAATGATTTTTTGGCTCCAAAAAGTTGTCACACCTGCAACTTTTTGGCGATAAGGAGCCACTCGTTGACCTCTCGCCCCTGCCCCTCCACGGGGCCGCAAGTGTCGACTTAGTGCAGAAAGTTTCCCGACAAGTGTCAGTTTAGTGCACTTCGCGGGGCCAAAAGTGTCGAGTTAGTGCAGAAATTTTCCCAGGAAGTGTCATTTTAGTGCACTTCGCGGGGGCGGATGTGCTATACTCACGGCAAAGAAGGAGGCCGCCATGGACCGATTGGTTCTTGAACAGGTGCTTGAGGAGCAACGTGAAACCATTCGTCGGCCGCGCCGTGGCGTGGTGCCGAGGCGCGAGGCCGGGCAGATCCGTCTGGACAGCGAGCTGGCGCAGGTGGTCATCGGGGTCCGCCGGAGTGGCAAGTCGACCCTCTGCCAGTCGGTCCTGCTGGGGAGCGGTCGCCCCTTTGGCTACGTCAACTTCGACGACGAACGCCTGGCGACGCTCCGCGGCGAGGACCTCAACGCGGTGCTGGGCGCGCTTTATAAGCTGAACGGCCCGATCGACACCCTCTTCTTGGACGAAATCCAGAACATCCCCGAGTGGAACCTCTTCGTGAACCGCTTGTTGCGCCAGGGGATGCACGTGGTGGTCACGGGGTCGAACGCCAAGCTCCTCTCCGGGGAGCTGGCCACCCACATGACCGGCCGCTACCACGAAATCGCCCTCTTCCCCTTCTCCTTCGCCGAGTGTTGCGCCTTCCGGGGCGTGGACATGGCTTCCGGCACGACCCAGGCCGTCGCCCTCCGCCAGCGGGCCTTGGACGCCTACCTCACGCAGGGCGGTTTCCCCGAGCTGGTCCGCGAGCCGCAAGAGGCCGCGACCTACCTCCGCACCCTTGTCCCCAACGTGCTGGAGCGGGACATCCGTCAGCGTTTCCACCTGCGCACGGGCACGCTCCTCCGAGGCTTGGCCGACTATCTCCTGGGCGTCGCCCCCACCATCCTCAATTATAAGGCACTCGGCGAACGCCTCGAGACCGGCCTCTCCCTCCACACCCTGAAGCGCTACGTCGACTACCTCAAGCAGGCCTACCTCCTGATTGGTGTCCCCCGGTGGTCAAACAAACTTTACCTCCGCCTTCGAAACGAAAAGGTCTACCCCGTGGACGTCGGTCTCATGGGCACCCAGGGCGGCAACTGGGGCTGGCGCCTCGAGACCGTCGTCCTGTTGGAGCTGTTGCGTCGCCATCGTCCCTTCGGGCGGGACGTCCTCTACTTTCGCGAGAACCGCAGCGAGGCCGATTTCGTGGTCTGCCAAGGGCGCGACGCCGTCGAGATTGTCCAAGTGGCCTACGCGCTCGGCGAGCCTCGGCTTCGCGCCCGCGAGCTGAACGGCGCCGTCGCCGCCGCCAAGGCCCTTCGCCGCGCCGAGGCCACCCTTGTCACCTACGCCGACAGCGGCGAAGCGTGCATCGACGGCGTCACCGTCCGTATCCGCCCCGCCCACGAGTGGCTCTGCACCCCATGACCCCGCCCGTCCGGCGCCCCGCAGGGCGTAAACCAAGCCGCCAAACGTCCGAGCGTCCAAACTTCCGAATCGGCCCCTCCAGGGGGTGATTCTGCATAAGTCCACATCTTTTTGCGAAACCCTTAAGGGTTTGGCCCAAAACCCTTAGGGTTCCGAGGTGAAACCCTTAGGGTTTCGACCCCGACCCTTTGGGGGTTGGGGAGGGAAGTTTATGGGGGGCGAAAAAAAGGGCTTGCGTTTTGGGAGGGTGTGTGCTATCTTATAGGGACTTTCTGACGGAAAGCGCCGACGCGCGCCCCGTTGGGAAGGCACGGGCACCCCGTGTGAGGGTGCGTTTGTGCCTACGTAGCTCAGTAGGTAGAGCACTTCCTTGGTAAGGAAGAGGTCGCCGGTTCGATTCCGTTCGTAGGCTCCATATCAACCACCCACTTCTGTTCACAGGAGCAACACAAAATGGCCAAAGAGAACTTTGAGCGCGGCGATAAGGTCCACGTGAACGTGGGCACCATCGGCCACGTCGACCACGGC
>DVOR01000141.1 GCA_018713405.1 Candidatus Spyradenecus faecavium
GAGGGGGAGGGTGAGGAGGAGGGCGAGGAGGGGGAGCAGGCGGCGCATCAGGGTTCCCAGGGCTCGATCTGGGCGAGGAGGGGGTGGACGGTGTCCTTGGGGGAGAGGATGGGGGGGACGCCGGTGTCGGGCCAATCGATGCCGAGGGCGGGGTCGTCGAAGCGGAGGCCGCGTTCGGATGCTTTGCAGTAGAGGTTGTCGCACTTGTAGGCGAAGAGGGTGTCGTCCTCGAGGACGGCGAAGCCGTGGGCGAAGCCGCGGGGGACGAAGAATTGGCGGCGGTTGTCGGCGGTGAGGAGGACGGCGACGTGCTTGCCGAAGGTGGGGGAACCTTTGCGGATGTCGACGGCGACGTCCCAGACGGCGCCGCGGAGGACGCGGACGAGCTTGGCCTGGGCGTGGGGGCCGGCCTGCCAGTGGAGGCCGCGGACGACGCCGCGGGCGGAGCGGCTTTCGTTGTCTTGGACGAAGTCGGCGGGGATGCCGGCGGCTTTGTAGCGGGCGGCGTTGTAGGTTTCGCAGAAGTAGCCGCGGGCGTCGGCGAAGACGTCGGGGACGATGATCTTGACGTCGGGGATGGCGGTGGGGAGAACTTCCATGTCAGACCTCGGGATCGGGGGTGCTCTCGCGGGCAAGGAGCTCGTGGAGGTAGGCGCCGTAGGTGGATTTGCCGAGGGCGTCGGCGGCGGCGCGAAGCTGGGTGGCGTCGATGAAGCCCATGCGCCAGGCGATTTCCTCGACGCAGGCGACGCGGAGGCCTTGGCAGGACTGGACGGTGCGGACGTAGTTGGCGGCCTCGAGGAGGGAGTCGTGGGTGCCGGTGTCGAGCCAGGCGAAGCCGCGGCCGAGGAGCTTGACGTTGAGGCGGCCTTGCTCGAGGTAGACGCGGTTGACGTCGGTGATCTCGTATTCGCCGCGGGCGGAGGGCTTGAGGTCGGCGGCGATGCGGACGACGTCGTTGTCGTAGAAGTAGAGGCCGGTGACGGCGTAGTTGCTCTTGGGCTGGGTGGGCTTTTCCTCGATGGTGACGGCCTTGCCCTTGTCATCGAAGGAGACAACGCCGAAGCGCTCGGGGTCGCGGACGTAGTAGCCGAAGACGGTGGCGCCGGGGGCGCGGTCGGCGGCGCGGAGCATCTTGCCGAAGGATTGGCCGTGGAAGAGGTTGTCGCCGAGGATGAGGCAGACGGGGTCGTCGCCGATGAAGTCGCGGCCGAGGACGAAGGCCTGGGCGAGGCCGTTGGGGACCTCTTGGACCTTGTAGGAGAGGCGGAGGCCGATGCGGGAGCCATCGCCGAGGAGGGCGCGGAAGAGGGGGGTGGCCTCGGGGGTGGAGATGATGAGGATGTCGCGGATGCCCGCGAGCATGAGGGTGGAGAGGGGGTAGTAGATCATCGGCTTGTCGTAGACAGGCAGGAGCTGCTTGCAGACGACGGTGGTGGCGGGGTAGAGCCGGGTGCCGGCGCCGCCGGCGAGGATGATGCCTTTACGCATGGGTGGTCTCCTGAGGGGCGGCCCGGCCAAGGATGAAGCCGGGGGCACAGACGAAGAGGAGCCCGTAGAGCAACATGCAGGCGGGGCTCCGGAAGACGATGTCGATGAAGCTGTGGAGGGTCATCATGAGGATGGCGACGAGGGCGAAGACGCAGTAGACGTTGAGGCGGTTGAGCCAGCAACGGTCGGCCTGGACGTCGGTGAGGACGTGGCGGGGGCTGGTGGCGAAGCGCCAGAGGAAGGGGATGGCGAGGGAGGCCAGGCAGCCGAGCATGAGGCCGAAGCCGATCCAGCCGTGCTCGGCGAGGAACTGGAGGGTGTCGTTGTGGACGTTGGCCTGGCCGACGCCGCCGCGGGCGCCGAACCAGGTGCGCTCCTCGGGGGCGTCGGGGTCGATGTAGGTGGCGTTGAGCCAACGGAAGCTCCAGGCGCCGGTGCCGACCCAGGGGTGGTCGGCGTGCTGGCGGCCGGCGAGGATGCCCTGGTAGCCGGAGCGGGCGAGCATGGGGTCCTCGAAGAAGGCCTGCCAGTCGGTGGCGTAGATCTCCTCGAAGACGACGTCGAGGGCGGGGATCTCGCCGTAATGGGGGGCGGACTCGGCGGCCTCGTTGGCGCGGCGGGCGGCCTCGAGGGCGTCGGCGTCGCCGGAGGACTTGGCCTCGGCGAGGGCATGGCGGGCCTCCTCGAGGGCGTCGGCGCGGGCCTCGTTGGTGGCGATGGCGTAGACGCGGAAGACGGCGGTGCCGAGGACGACGACGGCCACGAGCGTGAGCGTGCCGAGGACGGAGAAGCGGACGCGCATCGACCAGGAGCCGAGGTAGCGGAAGGGGACGTAGAGCGCGGCGAAGGCCACGACGAAGAGGGCGAAGAGCATCCCGGCGCGGGAGCCCGTGAAGGCAGAGGCCAGGCAGCAGAGGACGGCGCAGAGGACGTAGACGAGAGGATGGAGGAGGGCGTTGTCGCGGTGCTCGTTGGCCCAGAGGGCGAGGCCGATGCTCAGGAGCATCACGGCGGAGAACCAGCTGGCGGCGTGGTTGGGGTAGCCGAAGGTGGCGAAGATGTGGTCGAGCACGCCTTGGTTGTCGACGCCGGACGTCGCGTCCATGCCCCAATAGAGGAAGTCGCCGGCGAGGGCGAACTGGACGATGCCGGCGAGGGCGAGCACGGCGGACATGACGCAGACGTAGCCCATCAGGGCGCGCTTGGTGCGCTTGAGCAGGGCGTGGCGCACGGCGATGAGGGCGACGAGGATGGGCGGGAACCAATCCAGCACGTTGCGCGACTCGGCGGAGATGAGGCTCCACGGGAGCCCCTGCCAGGGCTGCGTGCCGAGGACGGGGATGGTGAGGAGGCGCTCGGGGCGATCGGGCGGGGTGAGGTTCTTGAGGAGGGCGCCGATGGCCTCGTCGGGCGGGAGGCCCTCAAGCGCGGCCTGCGCGCCGGGCGCCATGTAGGGGGCGACCTGGGCGCGGACCTCGCCGAGCGCCTCCTCGGTGACGAGCGCGGGCGAGACGGGGCTTGGCATCTGCCAGGCCCGCGTCTCGGGGTTCCACTCCACGGTGACGCAGGCGTTGAGCCACTGGAGTGTCAGGAAGGCGATGAGCGCCACGGAGCACCACGTGAGCGGGTCGCGCACGACGCCGCGCCAGACGCGCCGGCGGGCCTCGAAGAGCGATTCCTCGCGCCGTTGCTCGGGCAGGACGAGGGCGACCTCGCCGATGAGCAGGGCCAGCCAGGGCGTCCAGGGCGCGAGCCAAGGGGCGACGATGCCGCCCCCCAGCCACGCGTACAGGGTCAGCAACGCCGCGACCAGCGCACACGTCAGGTAGCGTTCCATGCGTCTTCCCGCTTCGGCGGTCAGCCGATGAGGAGGCCCTTGGCCTTGAGCTGGGCGGCGTCCAGCGCGAAGGCGGGGTCGATCTCCACGGGCACGCCCTCGGGGAGGGTGACGCCGGCCTGAGCGAGCCAGCCGCGCCACTTGGCCTGGATGTCACGCTTGGTGGTGGCGGGGGAGTCGTTGCCCTCGGCGTTCTTGACGGGGCTGAACTCCTGGGTACGGTCGAAGGCCATCGTGAGAAGGGTCTTGGCGTTGGGGATGACGTCGAAGATGAACTTCTCGAACTTGTAGCCGTTGGGCTTGTCGGGCTTGACGGTCTCGCCGGCGTCGTTGACCATGGCGATCTTCTTGTGGGCGAGGTGGAGCGGCATGGGGCGCTCGGCCTCGGCCTGGAGGAAGGCGCGGGAGAACATGTGGATGGCGGGCGAGCCGTAGGCCAGCCACAGGGTACCGTCGGGGTTGGTGCGCTCCATCTGCTCGTCGGAGAGCTCGGAGTACTCCACCATCGCGTAGGCGCCGTCGCGGATGACGACCACGCCCATGCCCTCGTGGGCATCGCGCTTCTTGCAGACCTTCAGACTCATGTCGGCGCCCTTGGCGGCGTTGAGGCCCACGAAGGTGGGGTCGGCGATGTCGACCATCGGGTTGTCGACCTGGAAGAAGAAGACCTGCTCGATGCCGCGCTTGGCCATGTCGGCCAGGGCGCCGGAACGGTCAAGGGCGGCGAGGGTACCGCCGTGGCCGTCGGGGCTCATGAAGATGTGGCCGGGCTTGTCGAGGATGATCTTGCCCTCGGGGTCGAGCGCGGGCCACATCCCCTGCACGAAGAAGAAGACGTCGGCGCGGTCCAGGCCGAAGTAGTCGTTCGCCTCGAAGACGGCGCGGGTGGCCGCGTCGTTGGTCTCGGAGGTCATCACGTAGAAGGGGACGGGCGCGCCGTAGGTCTTCTTCAGGCCCAGGAGCTTGCGCGCGTGGAACCAGAAGAGCGGGCGGTCGCTGATCGGCCCGATGGGATAGGCGCCCTTGGGGCCGTCGTAGCCCAGGCGCGAGCCCTGGCCGCCGGCGACGAGCAGGGCCGCCACCTTGCCGGCGCGGAGGAGCTCCTCGCCCTTCGCGCGGTAGGCCGCCTTGGCCTCGCCCTCGGGGGCCTCGACGGGGGCGGGCTCGAACGCGCCCGCGGCGGCGGCCGGCTTGCCGGCGTCCTTCAGCATGGTCTGCATCCGCCCGATGGCCGCGAAGTCGAGCGTCGCGATCTGCGCGAGCAGGGCGGCCTGCCCGGCCGCGTCGAGCTTGTCCCAAAAGCGGAGCACGTGGCCCTGCCCATTGCTGTCCAAAAGCGTCTTGGCTTCCTCAAACGTCATGGTTTGTCTCCTTGTTAGACTGGGAAATCACTCCTGCGCCTGCTGGGCGCGTTGCTTCAGGTAGGCCTCGATGAAGTCCTGCACGTAGCGGCCGTCCATCATGCCCTGGACGTTCGCGGTCTCGTGTCCCGTGCGGTGGTCCTTCACCATCGTGTACGGCTGGAAGACGTAGGAGCGGATCTGGCTGCCCCAGGCGATCTCGCCCTTGTCGCCGTAGAAGCGCTCCATCTCCTTGCGCTTCTTGTCCATCTCCAGCTCGTAGAGTTTCGCCTTCAACACCTGCATGGCGCGGGCCTTGTTCTGGTGCTGCGAGCGCTCCACCTGACAGGCCACCACGATGCCCGTGGGGATGTGCGTCAGCCGCACGGCGGAGTCGGTCTTGTTCACCTTCTGGCCGCCCGCGCCGCCGGAGCGGTAGGTGTCCACGCGCAGGTCCTCTTCCTTGATCTCCACGTCCACGTCGTCGGAGATCTCGGCCACCACGTCCAGCGACACGAACGAGGTGTGGCGGCGCTTGGCCGCGTCGAACGGCGAGATGCGCACCAGACGGTGCACGCCCCGCTCGGCCTTCAGGTAGCCGTAGGCGTACGGCCCCTTGACCACGAACATCACGCTCTTGATGCCCGCCTCTTCGCCCGGCTGCAGGTCGAGCACCTCGACCTCAAACCCCGCGTCCTCGGCGTACATCTGGTACATGCGGAAGAGCATCTGCGCCCAGTCGCACGCCTCCGTCCCGCCCGCGCCGGAGTGAAGCGTCAGGATGGCGTTGCAGGCGTCGAGCTTGCCGCACAGCAGCGACTGCAGGCGCAGCTTGTCCTCGATCTTCTCGGCCTTGTCCAGGCTCCCCGCGGCCTCGGCGGCCATCAGGTCCTGCTCCTCGCCGGGCTCCTCGGCGTCGGCCATCTCCAGGGCCATCTCGGCCTCCTCGATGGCGGCGGCGAGGTCGTTGAAGGGGTTGAGGACCGTCTTTTCGGCGTTCGCCTCGGCGATGACCCCGCGCGCGGCCTCGGGGTTGTCCCAAAACCCGGGCTCCGCCTGGCGGGCCTCTGCCTTCGCCAGACGCTCCTGCCGCTCTTCAATCTTCAGATAGCCGCGCATTTCCTCCAAGCCTTCCTTCAGCTTGGCCACGCGCGCCACGATACCGTCCCGGTCAAACATTGTGCTGAAACTCCTGATTCCCTTCCATTATAGCACAACCCTTCCCGCCTTGCGCACGCCCTACCGCACGAAGGGCACCCCCCACCCCAATTTCCTCGAGAGCGGCGCGTAGGGGTTGCGGTGCCAGGGCGTCAGCAGGCGGACCGGCCGCGCCGCGGCCCCCGCGCGCAACGCGTCGCCCGGCCCCATCGGCACCGCCGCCTGGCCGTCGGCATACGCCGTGGCCGGGGCCCCACCCTCCTCGCTCACGCGCACGGTCACCCGCGCGGTGTCGGGCACGACCAACGGGCGCGCGCTCAGCGCGTGCGGCGCGATGACGCTGATGACCAACGCCCGCGCGTCCGGCGCCATCACCGGCCCGCCCACCGAGAGCGAATAGGCCGTCGACCCCGTCGGCGTGGCCAGGATCAGCCCGTCGCACAGCCACCGCGCCACGGGGTGGCCGTCCAAGTCCAGCTCCAGCGCGAAGGCGTGGCCGCCCTCGGCCCGCGAGAGAACCACGTCGTTGAGCGCGTTGGGCAGGGCTGCCACGGAGCCGTCGGCGCGATGCACCCGCGCCTCCAGCGCCGTCCGCGGCTCTTCCTCGAAGCGCCCCGCGGCCAAGTGCGCCAAGGTGCCGGCGAAGCCCTCCTCGTTCACCGCCGTCAGGTAGCCCAGGCGCCCCACGTTCAGCCCGATGAGCGGCAGGTCGACCCCCGCCTCGGCCAACGCGTGGGCCGCCGCCAGGAGCGACCCGTCGCCGCCGAGCGAGGCCACGGCCTGCACCCCGGCCTCGGGGAAGGCCTCCAGCCGCAGTGTCTCCGCGCCGGGCAGCGCCTCGGCCGTCGCGGGCTCGGCGAAGACGGCCATGCCGGCCCCCGCCGCCGCGCGGGAAAAGGCCTCGAGCCCCTCCCGCGCACGCGGACGGGTCAGGTTGGCGATGACGCCGAGCCTGCGGATGGGCGCCATGCGGATTACAGGAGCACCTTGACGATGGCCTTCTTCACCCGCGTGGCCGCGGGCGTGCGCTGCCCGGGCGCGTGCGCGTCCTGCGGGAAGAGGACGAAGAAACCGCCGGGCACGAAGGGGATGGCCGTCCCCTCGCCGGCCACGAAGCCGATGTCGTCCTGCTCGGAGTAGGGCTGCGTCACGGCCAGGTCGTCCGTCAGGGGGCGCCAGCCAATCGCCTCGTTCCCCTCGAAGAGGAACTGGATGTCGGCGTAGCGGCGGTGGAACTCCAGACGGCAGGCCGCGGGGTCGCGCGTGTCGTACTCCTGCACGTTCGCGAAGAGGGTCTCGGTCCCGTCCGGCGCGGTCTCGATGACGTGGTGGCCGGCGGGGAGCGCCGCGTTGGCGGGGTCCTTCAGCCAGGCGAAGGCCTTGGCGAAGCGCGGCCCCAGGTTCAGCTTCTCAGCGTTGTCAAGCGTGTCGATGATCATGCCCGTTCCTTTCGTTGATTGCCCTTACATGATAGCACGCCCCCCGCCCCTTCGCAAACGGGGCCCCCGTCATCCGGGAGCCCCGTGGGGGCGGCGGGCGCCGCTCACTCGACGGCCGGCGGCACGCCGCCCTGGCCGATGAGGTAGGCGCGCGTGTCGCCCTTGGCCGCGTCCATCACGCCGGGGGCGTTGACGTCCGCGCCGCGCGCCACGAGCCACTGCGCCACGCCCAGGCGGTCGTTGGCGGCGGCCAGGCGCAGGCAGGCGTCCGCGTCAAGCGGCGCGCCGGCGGCGAGCAAGGGGTCCAGCACGTCGCGCGCGCCGGCGGCGGAGGCGGCCTCCAGCAGGCCGGCACCGTCCGCGGCGGCGGCCTTGGCGTCGGCGCCGTGGCCGATGAGCCACGCCACCAGGGCGGGCTGGTTGCGCTCGGCGGCGATGAAGAGGGCCGTGCGGCCGGCCTTGTCCGTCGCGTTGGCGCCGGCGAAGGCCAACGTCAGGCGCATGACGCCGTAGTCGCCCCGGGCGACGGCGTGGTGGAAGGCCGTCCACCCGTTGGCGTCGGCCACGGTGAGCTTGGCGCCGGCGCGGGCCAGCGTGCGCACGAGCGCGGCGTCGCCGCTCTGGATGGCGACGAGGACGGCAGGGCGGGCGAACGGGTCGCGCGGCGCGGGCGCGTCCAGGTCGGCGCCCAGCCCGCGGGCCCACTCGAGCACCTGCGGCTGGTCGAGGTAGACGGCACCGACGGCGAGGGTGGCCTTCTGCGCGGCGTCCAGCGACGCCCCGCGCTTGAGGGCGCGGAAGGCGCGGGCGTAGTCGGCGAGCACGGCGCCCAGGCGGTCGAGGTGGGCGCGGGCGGCGGCGTTCTGGGCCAGGACGACCTGCGAGTCGAAGGCGACCTCCTTGTCCATCGCCGCCAGGAGCCGCTCATAAGCCTCGCCGGCGGCCTCGCCGGCCTTCGCCAGCAGGGCCAGGTCGACCTCGCGCAGGAGGGCGTCGCGGCGGTCGCGCAGGGCCTCGTTCATGGCCTCGGTGGTGAGGGCGGGGACGGGCTTGGGCTCGGCGGCCTTCTTGGCGAGGGCGCGGAGCGGCTCGATGCAGGCGGCGACGGCCTCGGCGTCGTTGGTCTGCCGGGCGGCGGCCTTCTCCAGGGCGTCAAGCGCCTTCTCCAGGGCGGAAGTGTCGGGCTCGGGGCGCTCCTCGGGGGGCAGGCCGCCGGCGCGGGCGTCGAGCAGGGCCTGCAGGGCGGCGCGGACGTCCGCGACCTCTTGGCCGACGGCGTCGGCGTCCAGGCCCAGGGCGTCAAGGGCGGCGTCGGCCTCGCCGAGCGCGGCGATGATGGCGGGATAGTCGTCATCCACGAAGGCGTAATCCATCAGCCAGGCGCGGGCGCCCTCGGGGTCGCCGGCCTCGAGCAGTTCCGCGACCTTGGCCTCCATCTCGGCGAGGAGGGCCTTGCACTGCGCGGGGTTGACCAGGCTGTTGAGCTGGGCCACGCGGATAACGACGAAGGCCGCGTCGCGCACGGCGTCGCCCAGCGCGGGGAAGTCGCGGATAGCGGCACGGGCGGCGGCCCAGTCGCCGGCCTCGACGGCGGCGCGGACCTCGGCCTCCAGGGCTTGGGCGAGCAGGGCGTCACGGCGGGCCTGGAGGGCGGCGGCGACCGTGTCGGCGAGCAGGGCGCGGGCGGCGGCCCAGTCACGCGCGGCGACGGCGGCGGCGATCTCCTCCTCGACGACCTCCTTGAGCAGGGCGTCGCGCAGGGCCAGGAGCTTTTCGTTCAGGCGGGTGACGCCCAACGCGGCGACGGTCGGCGCGCCGGGCTGGGGCGCGGCCACGGGCTTGGGCATGGCGTAGAGGGCGAAGAGCTTGGCCACGCCCTGCTTCAGGTCCTCGACGATGGCGTCGGCCTGGGCCTCGGCGCAGCCATACTTCACGAGCACCTCGCGCAGATCCTTGACCGCCTGGATGTAGGCGTCGGCGTTCGGGGGCGTCGGCGGCTTGGGGGCCTCGGCCTTGGCGGCCTCCAGGGTCTCGGTGCGGTCGGCGAAGGCCTCGGCGATGGCCGCGCGGGTGGCGGCGAAGACGGGCGCGTAGGCGTCGGCGGGGATCTTCAGCGCGTCGAGCGTGCGGCCGACGGCCTCCAGTTGCTCATCGAAGAGAACCGTGTAGGCACGCACGGGGCGGATGCCCTGCAGGTAGGCCCGCGCCCCGGACAGGTCGCCCAGGCGGCGCAGCTCGGCCACGCGGTCGCGCACGATCTTCTCGAGCGTCGCCCACTCGGCGGTGTTGACGCGCTCGTTGAGCAACGCCGTGCGGGCCGTGTCGACCTTGGCGTTCACCTCCGCGCAGGGGGTGGACTGGACGCGCCAGACCAGCTCGCGGGCGGCCTCATATTTGCCCTGGGCCAGGAGCGTCTCGACGCCCTTCCGCAGGCGGTCGATGCGGTAATCCGCCCACGCGTCGATGAGCCTGTCGCGGATGATCTCGGCGCGCTTCGCCTCGGCGGCGGCGCGCTCGCCCGCGGAGAGGTCGACGGGGATACCGTAGTTGTAGGCCTCCAGGTACTTGTGGTGGAGGATGAGCGCCGACATCTCGCGCAGGACGCGGTCCTGGGCGCCCTCGACATCGTCCATGCGGACGCGCCGGGGCACCGGCTCAGGTTGGTCGACCGACGTGCAGGCGACGATGGGCAGGCAGAGCAACGCCGCGGCGAGCGGCGCCAGCTTGGTGACGGTGGCTTTCATGGGAAGCTTCCTTTCCGGCTTGTCAGACTCACTTCGAGAGGGCCCGCAGCTGGGCCTCGTAGGTCGGGCGGTCGATCAGCCCGAACTCCAACATCTCCTTCAGGCGGCGCGCCTCGGGCGAGTCCTCCGTCGGTGCGGGGCGCGGGGCCGGGGCGACGGGCTTGGCCGCCACGGGGGCGGCGGGCGCAGGCTTCGCCTCGGGTTTCGCCGCCGGCGCGGGCTTGTCGTCCTTGGGCTCCGGCGCGGGCGCGGGCTTCGCCTCGGGGGCGGGGCGCGGCGCGGGCGCGGGCTTGGCCGCCGGCGCGGGCTTGGCCGGGGTCACGGTCTTGGTCGGCGCGGCCACGCCGTTCACCTTCGCGATGATCTCGCCGGCGATATACGCGCCGAGCTTGGGATAGACGACCTCGGCCAGCTGCGCGTCCACGTCCTGGTCATAGGTGACGCAGTAGAGGCCGTTCAGGAGCGACAGCGGGGCCAGCGGCCAGATGGTGCTGGTGGCCCAGGTGCGGCCCGGGTCGGCGTGGCGTACGTTCAGGGTGATGGGCAGGGAGAGCTCGCCCATCGGCTTGCCGTTGCCCTCCGCGATGGCGCACGTCACGTTGCGCTCGAGGGTGTAGCCGTAGCCCAGCCACCCCGGCGTGAAGATGAGGTAACCCGGGAACGCCACCAGGATGTTCCCGGCGGAGCCGCGCCGCTCGCCCGCCACCGCGACGCGCACGCGCACGTTCGCCGGCATCCGCGGGCTCGCCGGATAGCGCACGCGGTAACCCCCGCGCTCCGACAGCGCCTTCGCCACCGACACGCACAGCGCCTGGGCGTCCGGCTCCTCGGAATCGCACGACAGCGCCACCAACAGCCCCTCGCGCGACGTGTCGAAGGCCAACGCGCGGTAGTCCTCCGCGTTGCGCCATTCCAAACCATGCGAACAGCCGCCCAGCGCCAACGCCGCCGCGGCAAGCCCCATCCAAACACTGTGTCTCATGAATGCTCCTTGACTCTTGGCCGAACCCCGGCCATCTACAGACAGCATAGCACATACCCCCACCCAA
>DVOR01000142.1 GCA_018713405.1 Candidatus Spyradenecus faecavium
GAGGGGGACGGGGGCGCGGACGGGGAGGTCGCGCGAGGAGTCGCCGACGGCCACGGCGAAGATGCCGGCCTCGTGCCGCCAGCCGTGCAGGCCTTCGTCCCAGTAGGCGAAGGCGCGGTGGGGCAGTTCGAAGGTCAGCGTCTCCGCCTCGCCCGGGTCCAACGCCGCCTTTCGGAAGGCGGCCAGCTGCCTCGGGGCGCGGAAGACCGCACCGGAGACCGGTGGCTCCACGTAGACCTGCGCCACCACGGTGCCCACGCGGTCGGAGACGTTCTCCACCTCCACCGACACCTCCACGCCCTCCTCGCCCACCTCCACCTCCGGCACGCCGTAGGCGAAGCGCGCGTATGACAGCCCGTAGCCGAAGGGGAAGCACGGAATCAGCCCCTTGGCGTCGAACCACCGGTAGCCGATCAGCAGGCCCTCGCGGTGGAAGGCCACGTCGGCGTGGTAGTCGTCGAGGGCGTGCGCGGGCGAATCCCCCAACCGTCGCGGCCAGGTGTGGACGAGCCGCCCCGTGGGCTCGCGCCGCCCCAACAACACGTCCGCGACGGCCCGCCCGCTTTCCTGCCCCAGGAAGGAATGGTGCAGCAGCGTGTGCGCCCGGTCGACCCACGGCATCAGCACCGGCGCGCCGGACTGCACGATCGTGACCGTCCGTGGGTTCACGCCCAAGAGCGCCGCGATGCCCGCGTCATCCTGCGGGAGCAACGCCAACGAGGGCCGGTCGCCGCCCTCGCACTCCAGCGCGGGACCGTGGCCCTTCCCGTTCCCCGTCACCAGCACCACCGCGTCCGCCTCCCGCGCGGCCTCGGCCAGCTCGGCGTAGCCCACGCCGCGCTCCGACGGCCGCCGCCATCCGAACGTCAGGACCGCCGCGCCCCCTGCCTGACGGTACTCCAGGCGCAGGTTATACGCCTGCCCCTCCTCCAGCCGCACGCTTCCCGAGACGAGCCGCCGAGCCCCGTCCGCCCACGCGTCGATGACCGGCGTTTCGTTCACGAAGAGGCGGCACCCGTCGTCCACCGTCGCGCCGAAGACGTACTCCCCCGTCTCGGGCGCGCGCAGGCGGGTCGTCCATGAGACGGAGAACCGCTCCCCCGTCGGCTTCTCCTCCGCCAGGCTCGGCGTCCGCCCGAAGGTGGCTGCGGACGGAAGCCCCTCCAGCCGGTCGTTGTCGAACCACTCCCCCCTCCAGCCGCGGTCGGTCATGCCCACAATCTTGGGGGAGAAGGGGCTCTCCGTCAGCAGGCAACTCTCCGGGACGGCCGCGAAGGAGGTCGGCAGCGCCGGGAAGGGCTCATGGACAATCTCCACGCCCGGCAACGCCTCGCGCAGCCCCTCCACCAATGTCACCTCGTAGGGCGGCTTGCCCTCCGCGCTCCACCCCTCGCGGCAGAACCGCTGCCCCGCGAGCGCGCCCACCATCAGTACCTTCCGTAATTCCTCCGCCTGCAGGGGCAGCACCCCCGCGTCGTTCTTCAGCAACGTCACCGAGGCCGCTGCGATCTCCCGCGCCAACGCCTGGTGCTCCGGCGTGTTGGTGCTCCCCTCCGCCCGCCGGCCGCCGTCCAGCTTGTGGAGCTTGGCCTGCACATAGAGCACGCGCCGCGCCATGTCGTCCAGCCGCGCGCGCGGCACGCGCCCCGTCCTTACCGCCCGCAGGAGCGGCATCCTGAAATAGCGGATGGCCCGCCCCGCGTCCATCTCCAGGTCGGTCCCCCCGTTCGCCCCCGCCACCGTGTCCCGCAACGATCCCCAGTCCGTCACCACCAGCCCCGGGAAGCCCCACTCGCCCTTCAACACCGTGTTGTTCAGCCAGCCGTTGTGGCTGCAGCGCACCCCGAGCACCCGGTTGTAACCGTTCATGACGCAGAGCACGCCCCCCTCCTTCACCGCCGCCTCGAAGGCCGGCAGGTAGAGCTCGCGCAGCGTCCTCACGGTTGGCCGCGCGTCCACCTCGTTGCGGTTCAGTTCCTGGCTGTTCAGTGCGAAGTGCTTCACGCATGCCGCCACGTCGCGCGACTGGATGCCTTGGATCACCGGCACCGCCAGCCGCGCCGCCAGGCACGGGTCCTCGCCCCCCAGATACTCATAGTTCCGCCCGCAGAGCGGCGTCCGCGCCAGGTTCACCCCCGGCCCCAACATCACGTCCTTCCCCCGCGCCCGCGCCTCCTCGCCCAACGCCTCGCCGAAGCGCCGCGCCAGCCCCACGTCCCACGTCGCCGCGAGCGCCGACAGCGCGGGGAAGACCGTCGCCGCGTCCCGCGGGTCGTCCGCCGCGTAACGGTAGCCGAAGTCCTCGCGCACCATCTCCGCCCGCACCGTGTTCGGCCCGTCCGAGAAGACCAACGGCTCCGGGATGCCCTTCGCCGGGTTCGCCGCCACCTCCATCGTCGCGCTCCCATGCGTCAGCGCCACCTTTTCCGCGTCCGACAGGCGTGCCAACACCAGCTCCGCCTGCTCCCGCGCGTCCAAATCCACCGGCGCCAGGTCCGGCGGCGTCACGCACCCCGCCAGCGCCGCCAACGCCGCGCCGGCCCACCACCGCCAAGCCAGACCCATCGCCCTGCTCCTTTCCATACCCACAGTTTACCCCATCCCGCCTTCCGCCGCAACCCACCGCGGACGGCGCCGGGGCGATGTGCTATACTCCCGCGCAACATGGAACAGGCACACTTGGGCAATCCCATCGGGCAACTCTCCGAATCCTTCCGCGTCGTGGCGCTGCTGGCGTGCGTCGGCGGCATCCTGGACGCCTACACCTTCCTCTGCCGGGGTGGCGTCTTCGCCAACGCGCAGACCGGCAACCTTGCCCTGCTCGGCACCCGCCTGGCGGTCGGCGACTGGGCGGGCGCCTGCGGCTACCTGCTCCCCGTGCTGGCCTTCACCCTCGGCGTGCTCCTGGCCGAGGGCGCGCGCCGCCTGCCCTGGGGGGGCGCGTCCTTCCACTGGCGCCAACCCCTCCTCCTTGTCGAGGCCGCCGTGCTGACGCTCTGCGCCTGCTTCCCCGGGCTGGGCGACGCGACGGTCAATATGGCCGTCTCTTTCGTCTGTGCCGTCCAGGTGCAAGGCTTCCGCAAGATCCACGGCAGCCCCATCGCCACCACCATGTGCACCGGCAACCTGCGCTCCGCCATCGAGGCCACCTTGGCCTGGCGGCGCGGCGCCGACCCCGACGCCCCGCGGCGCGTGCTCCGCACGCTGGGCGCCACGGGTTGCTTCGTCCTTGGCGCGGCGATCGGCGCCGCC